>JAIRVT010000028.1 GCA_031253755.1 Enterobacteriaceae bacterium | reverse complement strand
GTATTGGAGTGGGGTAATGGCGATTGATGCTTGTGACATTAAATACCGCTTCTGAGATTCTGCTTGCTGTACTTCATGCTGCTTTTGCACAGCAATGTCAGTAACCCACTGTTGACCATTCCACTTATCAAAACGTGTAGCTGGTGCGTACGGTGTTGTGTCTGATGGATAATCACCGAGGGTAGTAATCACCCGCTCTACTCTCGTGTCAATGTTGTAAACCGTTTCGCCACGATGATCAGTTACATACTCCCATGCAGATAAATCTGCGGTACGGCAAATGGCATATCCTGCTTTGTTTTCTCCCGGTGCATCAATGCAAGAATGCGCTGGAATACCGACACCAATGGCTAAAAATTTCACCGACTCCGAAAAATACTCACGCGTATCTCTGTCATAATTAAATACTGTGATTTCACCTGCTACCACAGCCAGTTGGTCTTTATCTAATTTTGCCTGAGTCATTATATGGCCCTCACGATATAGTTAAAGGCGATGTTACGGGGACGGGTTTCACTGCCACCAGAATTACTTGTATAGATAGGGATGTTCAACACCTCCCCAGCCGAATCAGCGCCAACAGGGTATCTCCCGCCTGTAGGGTCGGCACCTGTTGCACCCCATGTTTGGCTAAATAGATGATTATGCTCCTTAAGTAAATCGCTTTGTGATGAAAGCAGAGAGCGTCCTGGATCAATCTTGTTGCCACTATCCCATCCACGAATAAATTCCCCTCTCAAGTCCGGCAATCTTAGCGAAGGATAGACTTTTTCCAGTTCGGGATATTGTCCTCTCTTTAATACTGAACCATCACATATCAACCATCCTTCCGGCGGAATTGCCAATGGATACGGCACAGGTACACCAACAGGTAAGGCCGAACCTGCGGTTAAACCAAGGTTATTAGGAATAAAGCGCTAATCTATTGTGAAATATCGGACAGGTAGCGAAGGGATATTCATTATTGGAATTTCTAGATGAGTACATAATTGAGTACATAAAGAGATATGAATAAAATAAATATTGTTTAAATACATTATATTAATATTTCATTCTCATAATCATGAAAGTAAAAAGTGGGGGTTTTATCATTACTCAAGGCAATACCGTATCCATTGTTTGTTGATTTAATTGATTAAATTTCAATGTATCATCTGTTTCTGTTTCAATCGCAGTGAGTTATTTTTCCGCGATATTCTTCTGCTGATAGTATTCATCTTCATGGCATCTGAAAGCTATGGTAAACCATATTTGAAACAATCTGAACTATATGCTTTCTCATAATAGTGAACGCACCAGCATGTGGTGTCGCGCACTGCGCGGGGTAAGGAGTACTCCTACCATTTTGGAAAGCTGTCTAGGATAATATTAAGATACGAGTGGTGATGACGGTTGCAATTGCTAATAAATTATCGAGACTGGCTTGTCTATGAGTTGCCTGAAATTGTATTGTGTAGTCAGTATAAAAAATTATTGGTCTGATTAAATAAAGGTGTAAAGAATGGATAACGCAAATAAACCAACATTCCATAATGTACTGGAATTTGTGCGTATTTTTCGTCGTAAAAATAAATTGCAACGTGAAATCGTGGATAATGAGAAAAAAATCCGCGATAACCAAAAGCGTGTGCTGCTCTTGGATAACTTAAGTGATTACATTAAACCGGGTATGTCAATTGAAGATATTCAGGGAATTATCGCTAACATGCGTGGTGATTATGAAGAGCGGGTTGATGAATATATCATCAAAAACGCAGAGTTATCGAAAGAACGTCGCGAATTATCCAAGAAACTCAAGTCAATGGATAGCGGCGTCAAATAGGGAATACCTTTAACCACGCCAGCAGGCGTGGTTTTTTGTATATAAAAAAATGGCTCCTGAAAACAGAGCCATTTGATTTTATCGTGAATTACCGATGTGGCTATTCGAATGTTTGTGGTTTTGACATAGCCGATGTTGCAACGTTTGTTGCAGAATGGCCACCTGCACCACCTTTGCCCTTAAACGGATGCGCAGGGCGTTGCCATTCAGTAATCGTAACCGACTGTACTGCCATATCCGGTGCCGGTGCCTTAGTCATTGGGGAATAAGCGTGATGATTGTTTGCCACGATAATCTGGAACTCAACAGCTTTTGCCTCTTTCGCTTTAACTTCCGTTGCCTGAGAGCATATCTCCGTTGCGACAGTTGGCTGTTCTTCATGATGTTCCCGTTCAGTGATAGCGTTCACGATGATAGGTTCCGCTGCGTGACGCACTTGTTCCTCAGATTCGCGTAATACTGTGCTATGTACAGTGCTGGCCTGATGTGGGATATCACTGTTGATAACTGGCACCACGGCTTCTTGTGCCGATGTAGTCAGTTCAATAGCAGGTTCTGCTGTTGATGCTACAGGTGGATGATTCACCGCTTCAGTTTTAACATCATTGCAGATAATCACAGCTTGTTCTGTAGCTTCTTTCTCTGCAACAGCTGATACGGATTCAGCTATTTTTGCAACAGCAGGTAGTTGCGTGATATCAGCAGGTTGCTCTGACACTGTCTCTTCAACAACAGCGAATTCTGGCTCAGAAGTGATTGCTGATGATGCCACAGGATAACGAACCCACACTTTACCGGATGCCAATTCAGGCGAAACAACCGCCATAGCCAAAGGTACAGGTGATTGAGTCAGATTACGTTCATCACGATAACGACGACGGCGCTGCCCACTGACACGTAAATGACGTGGCGAGCGACGGGAACGGCGTGGCATGACGTTATCTTGCGAATCACTGTTTTGTTGAGAATTTTGTACCAATGCCGGTTGCGTACCTGCGTTTTGCGTCATGGATTCGTATGGCACAACAGGAGCAAGCGGACTAGCGGCTTCTATTTCTGTATTGATAATGGCTGGTACAGAAACTTTTTTCTCTTCTTTTGCCATCATTGGCACAGGTTCCGCGGTAATTGCAGGTAAGGCAGCAATAGCCGATTCTGCTTTCACATTATCCGTAATCCGGATTTTTTGCTCAAGCTGACGGCGCTGGCGTCGAGGCATAACAGGCTGACGTTCTTCGATTTCCTCCTCTGGAACTTCAGCTTTATTTGTCTGTTGTGCTTTGATATCCAATTGTTGCTGGCGTTTTTCTTCCTGACGGCGACGCTGACGCTCGACGCGTTGCTCACGACGTTGTTGCTGTTGAACTTCGCGAGCTTCATTATCTAATGCAGTGTTATCTTGTGCATTATTCTTTGGCTGGACATTACGCCCTTTGCGCTGTTCATCACGGTCACGCTCGTTACGATCACGACTGTTGCGTGCTTCACCTTCATTACCACGTTCCCGACGCGGGTTTTGGCGACGAGGATTACGGCGTTCTGATGAACGGCGGTTATCGTTACCAGAGGATTTTTTGCTCTTCTCCTGTGGCTGTTTTTCTTCTTCCGCACTGAACAAGTTTTTCAGGGCACTGAAGAATCGGCTGAGTAGCCCAGGTTTTCCGGTTTCTTGCTGAGTGTTCGCGGCTGCTTTCTTCTCTTTTGCCTTCACTGCTACAGGGGCTGGAGCTTCCGTAGGCAGGTCAAAAGTGGAAATAGCAGGTTGTTCAGGGCGCTTGCGTTCATGCTGAGCATCTTCCTGAGTGCCTGACATTTCTGTTTCATGAACTTGTGGAAGCTGATAGCTCAGGGCAGAGATTTCTTCACCTTTACGAACACGTAATACAGAGAAGTGTGGTGTCTGCATCTGATCGTTCGGGACGATCACCACGCCGACACCGCCCTGACGGTGCTCAATAGCACTGACTGCGTTGCGTTTTTCATTCAACAGATAAGAAGCGATTTGCACAGGAACAATAGCGTGAACCTGATGAGTATTTTCTTTCAGCGCTTCTTCTTCTATCAGGCGAAGAATGGACAGGGAAAGTGATTCATTGTCACGAATCGTGCCTGTGCCGCTACAGCGAGGACATACGTGATGGCTGGATTCACCCAACGATGGGCTTAAACGCTGGCGTGACATTTCCAGCAAGCCAAAACGGGAGATACGGCCGATCTGAATGCGGGCGCGATCCTGACGTACTGCATCACGCAGGCGGTTTTCAACCTCGCGCTGATGGCGTACCGGCGTCATATCAATAAAATCGATAACAATAAGGCCGCCCAGATCGCGCAGACGTAATTGACGGGCAATCTCATCTGCGGCTTCCAGATTGGTGTTAAAAGCCGTTTCTTCGATATCGCCCCCGCGGGTTGCACGGGATGAGTTGATATCGATTGCCGTCAATGCTTCTGTGGTATCAATAACCACAGAGCCGCCGGAAGGTAATCTCACTTCACGCTGGAACGCAGATTCTATTTGAGATTCAATCTGGTAATGGCTAAATAGCGGAACTTCACCACTGTATAGTTTGATTTTGCTGGCAAAATCAGGGCGACCCAGTGCGGTAATGTGTTGACGAGCCAGATCAAGGATTTTCGGATTGTCGATCAGAATTTCCCCAATATCCGGGCGCAGGTAATCACGGAAAGCTCGCACAATAACGTTACTTTCCTGATGGATAAGGAAAGGGGCAGGATGGCTGTTTGCCGCTTTTTTAATCGCATCCCAGTGCTTCAGACGGAAATTCAGATCTCCCTGCAAGGCTTCCGCAGATTTTCCGACACCGGCTGTACGCACGATAAGCCCCATGCCTTCAGGGACTTCAAGGGAAGACAGTGCTTCTTTTAATTCGATACGGTCATCACCTTCGATACGGCGGGAAATGCCACCTGCTCTTGGGTTATTTGGCATCAGAACCAGATAGCTGCCAGCCAGACTGATAAAGGTTGTTAAGGCAGCGCCTTTGTTGCCACGTTCTTCTTTATCAACCTGAACGATGACTTCCTGACCTTCTTTCAGTATGTCCTTAATATTGGGACGACCGTGAGCGTGGTAATTACTTGGAAAGTATTCACGGGCAATTTCTTTGATAGGCAGGAAACCATGTCGTTCTGCACCATAATCAACAAATGCGGCTTCAAGACTGGGTTCAATCCGTGTAATTTTTCCTTTATAGATATTGGCTTTCTTTTGCTCGTGACCAGGGCTTTCAATATCCAGATCATAAAGACGTTGCCCATCCACAAGGGCGACACGCAACTCTTCCTGCTGAGTTGCGTTAATTAGCATTCTTTTCATTCTAACTTACTCATTATTTTTTACATTAGTATAGAGCTATGAGTAAAAAGTGACGAACTACTGGTAACCGATTGGCCTCGTGTCTTTTACAAAACCGCCAGCCTCACGGCTATCGTCTGTATAGAGGCGCCTAATTGTCGGCGAGCCTGAATTTCATTTCTTTTATTGGAAAAAACGCAGTGCTCTTTAATCGGGAAATTCTGTCATATACCCGTCGTCTTTCAAGTTGCCTCTTTGCTGGCTGCGTCGATCATCTCCACCACATAGATATTAGCTATGCTCCCGGAGATTCACACTCTTGCTGCCGCGACACATCTTGAAACCCGCAGGGCACAAATCAGTACAGGTTTTACCCAATCCAGTAAGTTGCAACCCACAGCCCATAAATTGTTTGATTGAACATTACGTCTTACGCCATTGCTGCGTTTTTGTTCAAACAAACTCATAACAAACAATTTCAATCTGCCATTCATAGTTTAGTAAACTGTGGCTGGAAAGCATTATTCCATTGCTATTGGGGTGATAGCAAGGTGACTTTACCGCTTTACGGTTTTTTTATCATGAAATAGTGATAAGTTGTTAATCTTTAGTCTTTATCCTAGTTCAATTTAATAATGATGAATAAAAAGATGGATATTATTTAGACATAATTTAAAAATGAGTGGCGCTCTGTTAGCCGGATAATTAAAATCGCGCCCATGAAAACAAATAATCAAATTGTACAGTTTGTCACTATTGATGACGATGAAGCCGGCCAAAGAATAGATAACTTTTTGCTGGCTCGCTTAAAAGGTGTACCTAAGAGCATGATTTATCGGATCTTGCGTAAAGGTGAAGTGAGAGTCAACAAAGGAAGAGTCAAGCCTGAATATAAATTGACAGCCAATGATACGGTCAGGATTCCGCCTGTCAGAGTGGCAGAAAAACAGGAACTGCCTGTTTCTGCAAAGTTGGATAAAGTCGCAGCTTTAGCCGATTGCATTCTTTATGAGGATGATCACATTTTGGTCATCAATAAACCCTCCGGAACAGCCGTGCATGGTGGAAGCGGATTAAGTTTTGGTGTGATTGAAGGGTTGCGGGCACTACGTCCTGAAGCTCGTTTTCTTGAACTGGTGCATCGCCTTGATCGTGATACATCGGGTGTTTTGCTGATTGCGAAGAAACGCTCTGCCTTACGCTCACTGCATGAGCAATTGCGCCTTAAACAAATGCAAAAAGATTATCTGGCATTGGTGCGAGGTCAATGGCAATCCCATTGCAAAGTGGTTCAGGCGCCTTTGTTAAAAAATATTCTGCAAAGTGGTGAGAGAATTGTAAAAGTCAACAGTGAGGGAAAACCTTCTGAAACTCGCTTTAAAGTCGAAGAAAGGTATTCTTTTGCTACTTTGGTACGAGCCAGCCCTGTCACCGGGCGTACTCACCAAATTCGTGTTCACACTTTACATGCCGGGCATCCGATTGCATTTGATGATCGTTATGGTGACAAAACATTTGATGAGCAGCTTGCAGAAACAGGAATTAATCGGCTATTTCTACATGCCAGCTCATTAAAATTCACGCATCCATCAACAGGAGAAACGTTGCGTTTCGAAGCGCCAATGGATGCAGAGTTACGTGAATGTTTAAAAAAATTGCGACAGCAAATGCAATAGCTATCAACAGTAACTATCAACAAAAGTTATCAATAAACTGCCGTCAGCGGGTTAATCCCCTGACGGATAAACATGTCAGTCAACGTAATAAGCGGCAGGCCGATTAATGTATTCGGGTCTTTGCCATCAAGTTTTTCAAATAACGTAATTCCTAAACCTTCACTTTTGAAGCTGCCTGCACAATTAAAAGGCCGCTCTTTTTTCAGATAGTTGGTGATTTCAACTTCAGTCAGCGTCCTGAAATGGACATGAAATAATTCACAGCGAGTATCGATCATTCCATTTTGACTATTAAGCAGGGTGATACCCGTATAAAAAGTAACGCGTTGACCGCTGGCTTGTTTCAGTTGTGCGAGGGCGTTCTCAAAATGATGTGGTTTCCCTGTAATTCTGCCATTTAAAACGCAAACCTGATCGGAACCTATAATAAAATGACTGGAATAGTGTTCCTGTAATGCGGTAGCCTTTTCCCGTGAAAGCCGCATGACTAATTGTTCAGGGCTTTCGTTTTCACCTGAATTTTCATCAATATCAGGGGCGGCACAAGTAAAAGGCAAACCTATTTTTTCTAATAACGAGCGGCGATATATCGAAGTTGACGACAAAATAATCGGAAGCATCATTTTTCCATAAAATACGTAGAGAAATATTTGCAGGCATTTTAAACTATACGCCGCTTATTAAGCGAATATTTGGCGGAAAGGCGTAGATGTGTGGCCTTTTTCTTTGACTATGTCTCATTACAAAGATAATATGCGCGCCTTATGCAGAAAGTAAAATTACCCCTGACCATTGATGCGCTTCGTGCAGCTCAAAAAAGATTAGACTACACCGGTAGTTATTTTGCTGTACAAGTGTCTCGTCTCGCAGAGACTGTGGTCAGTGTGGATAGTGATGTGGATAGCTCATTATCATTTCAGATTGATAATCAGCGTCTGGCAGTTGTAAAAGGGCATTCTGATGTGGATGTCACGCTCGCCTGTCAGCGCTGCGGCAGTAATTTCAGTCATCATGTTCACACAACGTATTGTTTTAGCCCAGTCATCAATGATGAACGGGCTGAAGCATTACCGGAAGAGTATGAGCCAATTGACGTTAACGAATTTGGCGAAATAGATTTACTGGCAATGATTGAAGATGAAATAATTCTTTCTCTGCCGGTAGTTCCGGTACATGATTCTGAACACTGTGAAGTGTCCGACGCGGATATGGTGTTTGGTGTGCTTCCTCCCGAAGCAGAAAAACCAAACCCATTTGCCGCATTAGCCAGTTTAAAGAAAAGTACTTAAGGAGTAAGGTCAATGGCCGTACAACAGAATAAACCAACTCGTTCCAAACGTGGTATGCGTCGTTCTCATGACGCACTGACTGCAACACTTGTCTCTGTAGACAAAACTTCTGGTGAGACTCACCTGCGTCACCACGTGACGGCTGATGGCTACTACCGTGGCCGCAAGGTAATCAACAAGTAATTCAGCTAATTATTAGCAAGTTGATATCTTGGCCAATCTAACCTTAGCGTTAGATGCTATGGGCGGGGATTTTGGTCCTCGCGTTACGGTGCCTGCTGCATTGCAGGCACTGGCATCTAATCCGCAATTAAAACTACTGTTGGTCGGTGATCCCGAAACCATTTCTCCTTTGCTTGCAGATAAAAATGCCGAGCTGCTTGGTCGTTTGCAAATTATTCCTGCTGAACACGTTGTCGCTAACGATGTCAAACTTTCTCAGGCAATTCGTTCCAGCCACGGCACCTCAATGCGTATCGCACTAAATTTAGTCAAATCCGGTGAGGCGCAGGCATGTGTTAGTGCAGGGAATACGGGAGTATTGATGGCGCTGGCTAAATTGATGCTGAAATCAATCGAAGGGATTGAACGACCGGCCTTGATGACCGTTATTCCTAATTTAAAACAACAAAAAACCGTTGTATTAGATCTGGGCGCTAATATTAATTGTGATAGTCGTATGTTGGTGCAATTTGCCATTATGGGCGCGGTAATGGCAGAAGATGTTACAGGTGTGAAAAACCCACGGGTAGCATTACTCAATATTGGCGAAGAAGAATCCAAAGGGCTAGATAATATCCGCGAAGCCGCTATGACCTTAAGAAATAGCGATGTTATTAATTACATCGGCTATGTAGAAGGAAATGAATTGTTAACGGGGAAAACAGATGTTCTCGTGTGTGACGGCTTCGCAGGTAATGTTACGCTGAAGACAATGGAAGGCGCAATCAGAGTGATTCTGTCTCTGTTTAAGTCATCTGACGGGCAGAAGAAAAAATGGTCATGGGCTGCGAAGCTATTTAAGAAGCTTTTGCTAAAGCAGATAGCAAAACGTTTTGGTCATTTAAACCCTGATCAACATAACGGCGCAACACTATTAGGATTGCGTGGTATCGTCATAAAAAGTCATGGTGCTGCGAATGAATATGCTTTCAAAGTTGCCATCGAGCAAGCTGTTCAGGCAGTAGAAAATCATGTTCCTGAAAGGATCGCAGCCCGGCTGAATGCAGTATTACCCAAGAGTGAATAAGCATAAATGTATACAAAGATCTTAGGTACAGGCAGCTATTTGCCTTCTCAGGTGCGTACTAACGCAGATTTAGAAAAAATGGTGGATACGACTGATGAGTGGATTGTTACTCGTACAGGTATCCGTGAGCGACGTATAGCCAGTGAAGGTGAAACAGTTGCCAGCATGGGATTTAGTGCAGCTGAAAAAGCGATCGAAATGGCGGGCATAGATAAAACGCAAATCGATCTGATTATTGTTGCTACCACATCAGGCAGCCATGCATTTCCCAGCAGTGCCTGTCAGATCCAGCAGTTATTAGGCATCAATGGCATTCCCGCTTTTGATGTTGCTGCTGCATGTGCCGGGTTTACCTATGCACTGAGTATCGTTGATCAATTTATCAAAACCGGTGCAGCCAAACATGCGTTAGTTATCGGGGCTGATACCATTTCCAGAATGCTCGATCCTGAAGATCGCAGTACAATCATTCTCTTTGGTGATGCAGCAGGTGCGATGATCGTGGGTGCTTCGGAGGAACCGGGTATTCTGTCAACGCATCTGCATGCAGACGGTCGCTATGGCGAATTATTGTCAGTACCTCACAAAGACCGCCAGAAATTAGATTCACCCGCTTATATTACAATGGTTGGTAATGAAGTATTTAAAGTTGCTGTGCGAGAATTAGCGAATATCGTTGATGAAACGTTGAAAGCGAATAATTTGGATCGTTCCCAGCTTGACTGGTTGGTTCCTCATCAGGCGAACCTGCGTATTATTGCTGCGACGGCTAAGAAACTGAATATGACTATGGATAATGTCGTCGTGACACTGGATCGTCATGGTAATACCTCAGCAGCATCGGTTCCCACAGCATTTGATGAAGCGGTACGTGATGGAAGAGTTCAACGTGGCCAGCTTGTTTTACTTGAAGCATTTGGCGGTGGCTTTACCTGGGGCTCCGCGTTAGTACGTTTTTAACTTAACAGGAAGATAAACATGTCTGATTTTGCAATGGTATTTCCCGGCCAAGGTTCTCAATCTCTTGGCATGCTAGCTGATTTGGCCACAGAATTTCCGCTTGTAGAACAAACTTTCGCAGAAGCATCTGCTGTCTTGGGATACAATTTATGGGAATTAGTTCAGCAAGGGCCGGCAGAAGAGCTGAATAAAACATGGAAAACTCAGCCTGCATTGCTGGCAGCTTCCGTTGCCATCTGGCGAGTATGGCAGGAAAAAGATGGAAAAATGCCTTCCATGATGGCAGGCCATAGCCTTGGTGAGTATTCTGCACTGGTTTGTGCTGGCGTCATCGATTTCCAGCAGGCGATCAAGCTGGTTGAACTACGCGGAAAATTGATGCAGGAAGCTGTACCTGAAGGGCAAGGTGCCATGTATGCCATTATCGGCTTAGATAATGAATCCATTGCAAAAGCATGCGAAGAAGCTGCCCAAGGGCAGGTAGTTTCAGCGGTTAACTTTAACTCGCCTGGGCAAGTTGTGATTGCCGGTGAGAAAGAAGCAGTAGAACGTGCAGGCGCTGCATGTAAAGCCGCAGGCGCGAAACGTGCCTTACCGTTAGCCGTAAGTGTTCCTTCACATTGCGCACTGATGAAATCAGCCGCAGAGCAGTTAGCTATCGCACTGCAATCGGTTGTGTTTAGCCAGCCACAATTTCCGATTATCAATAATGTGGATGTTAAAGCAGAAGAATCGGCAGATGCGATCCGCGATGCTTTGGTTCGCCAGTTGTATAATCCGGTACGCTGGACAGAGTCTGTTGAATATTTCGCTGAACAAGGTATTGATAACTTGTTAGAAATTGGTCCTGGCAAGGTATTGACGGGTTTAACAAAACGGATTGTTGATACTTTAAGTGCTGTAGCAGTAAATGATGTATCATCACTGACAATTGCTCTGAATAAATGACTGAGGAAAACATGAATTTTGATGGAAAAATTGCACTGGTTACCGGTGCCAGTCGTGGAATAGGTCGGGCGATTGCAGAATTGTTAGCTGAACGTGGTGCATGTGTGATTGGCACTGCAACCAGTGAGAGCGGAGCCGAAGCAATCAGTGCTTACCTTGGTAATAACGGCAAAGGTTTTGTACTGAATGTCACAGATTCAGAATCCATTGAACAAGCACTCTCGAATATTCGTGCAGAATTTGGTGAAATAGACATTCTGATTAATAATGCGGGCATCACACGTGATAATGTGTTGATGCGTATGAAAGATGATGAGTGGCAAGATATTGTTGACACTAATCTTTCTTCGATTTTTCGTCTGTCAAAAGCAGTAATGCGTTCTATGATGAAAAAACGTTATGGGCGTATCATTTCCATTGGGTCTGTTGTTGGAACAATGGGAAATGCAGGGCAGGCGAATTACGCGGCTGCGAAAGCAGGGGTCATTGGTTTTAGCAAATCACTGGCTCGTGAAGTCGCTTCTCGTGGTATTACCGTCAATGTTATTGCTCCTGGTTTTATCGAAACAGATATGACCAAGGCGTTGACAGACGAACAACGTGCAGGCATTTTATCTGAAGTTCCTGCCAATCGTCTCGGTAATGCAAAAGAAATTGCCAGTGCTGTAGCGTTTCTTGCTTCTGATGAGGCCGCTTACATTACGGGTGAAACATTACATGTCAATGGTGGCATGTACATGATTTAAAAATGAGCGAACTCACTGTTTTTGATGCGTTTTTCTTATACAAAGAAAGTGATGCAAAGAAAGCAGTTAGTGGTTCGACCAGCCGGGATTTGGTTGCATCTTTTCCTGTATTTTATAAACTACGAAAACCATCGCAAAAGCGAGTTTTGATAGGAAATTTAATAGTATGAGCACTATCGACGAACGCGTTAAGAAAATCATCGTTGAACAACTGGGTGTTAAAGAGGAAGAAGTTGTAAACACAGCTTCATTTGTTGATGACTTGGGCGCTGATTCTCTTGACACAGTTGAACTGGTAATGGCTCTGGAAGAAGAGTTCGATATTGAGATCCCAGACGAAGAAGCTGAAAAAATCACTACAGTTCAAGCCGCTATTGACTACGTTGAAAACGCAGGTAAATAAGCACATATACATAGGCGGTCGTTCGACCGCCTATGTTTCTTGTCTTACATTTTTTCCCTCCCTGGAGGATAACCGTGTCTAAGCGTCGAGTAGTCGTGACCGGACTAGGCATGGTATCTCCTGTCGGCAATACAGTTGAGTCTTCTTGGAACGCTGTTTGTACCGGACAGAGTGGTATCGGCCTTATCGAACATTTTGACACCGCTAACCATGCAACTAAGTTTGCTGGTGTGGTGAAAAATTTTAATCATGAAGATTTCAATATTTCGCGCAAAGATGCACGGAAAATGGATTTGTTCATACAGTATGGTATTGCTGCGGGTATTCAAGCCGTTAGCGATGCAGGAATCGAAGTAACAGAAGCCAATGCTAGCCGCTTTGGTGCTGCTATTGGTTCTGGTATTGGTGGCTTAGGTCTGATCGAAGAGAATCACAGCACGATGCTTTCAGGCGGGCCGCGTAAAGTTAGCCCGTTCTTTGTGCCTTCAACCATCATCAATATGGTGGCAGGTCATCTGAGCATCCTGTATGGTCTTCGCGGGCCCAGCATCTCTATTGCAACAGCCTGTACTTCTGGCGTACACAACATTGGTCATGCAGCGCGTATTATTGCGTATAATGATGCGGATATCATGCTGGCGGGTGGCGCTGAAAAAGCGAGTACAGAGTTTGGTGTTGCTGGTTTTGGTGCTGCGCGCGCATTATCAACCCGTAACGACGATCCTCAGGGTGCAAGCCGTCCTTGGGATAAAGATCGTGATGGGTTTGTTTTGGGTGATGGTGCTGGCGTTCTTGTTCTTGAAGAGTATGAACACGCCAAAAAACGCGGCGCGAAAATTTATGCTGAAGTCGTTGGCTTCGGTATGAGTAGTGATGCGTACCACATGACATCTCCGCCTGAAGATGGGGCGGGAGCCGCACTTGCTATGGAAAATGCGTTGAAAGATGCAGACATTTCTCCGGAACAGGTGGGTTATATTAATGCTCATGGTACTTCAACAGCGGCAGGTGACCTTGCTGAATCTGTAGCAGTAGAATCTGTTTTTGGTGAGGGAACTAAAGTACTGGTCAGCTCAACCAAATCGATGACAGGTCATCTGTTGGGCGCTGCGGGAGCGGTGGAATCTATTTTCACCATTCTTGCCCTGCGCGATCAGATTGTTCCTCCAACCATTAACCTGGTTAATCAGGATGAAAATTGCCGCCTGGATTTTGTTCCTGGTGAGGCACGTAAGGTTGAAGGAATGGAATACGCGTTGTGTAACTCTTTCGGCTTCGGTGGAACGAATGGTTCGCTGATTTTCCGTAAGATTTAAAAACACTCAGTTTCCCATAAAAAGCCTCAACTTATGTTGGGGCTTTTTTCATACACGATATGTTATCTTTTCAGATAGACATAAATTTAAGAATCAGAAAGTAAGATGATGTATTGGATTAATGGCAAACCCCACGATCAATTGCCTGTTAACGATCGTGCAGTACAATTTGGCGATGGCTGCTTTACCACCATATGGATAGAGCAAAGTCAGGCAGCTTTGTTACCGTTGCATATAAAACGGTTACAAAAAAGCGTTGAAAAACTGTTTATGCCAACATTGGATTGGCTGCAATTGGAAAACCACATCAGGCAAGTTATTGCAGGATGTGAATCAGGTGTCTTAAAAGTGATCCTTTCACGGGGTGTTGGTGGCCGTGGCTATAGTCATGATGGCACTGGTGAACCAACTCAGATCCTTTCATTAAGCCCGTATCCTGACCAGTATTATACGCTGCGAGAGAGAGGTGTTTCATTGGAAATCAGCCCTGTTTCCATAGGAATTAACCCGCATCTGGCAGGCATCAAGCACCTGAATCGTTTGGAACAGGTGCTGATAAAACATTTTATCGATCAAGCAAAAACCGATGAAGTCTTGGTGCTTGATAGTGATGGTTTATTGGTTGAATGTTGTGCCGCTAATATTTTTTGGCGCAAAGGTCAAAATGTCTATACTCCAGATTTAAGCCAATGTGGTGTTGACGGCGTGATGAGACAGCACATTATTCAACTGCTGGAAAAAAGTGGTTATCACTTATCGTGTGTCATGCGTTATCCCGAAGCCTTGGCGCATGCTGATGAAGTGATTATTTGCAATTCATTGATGCCGGTAATGGCAGTCAATCAGATTCAGGCGCATAAAAATCAACCGGCATGGCAATACCCGTCGAGAGAATTATATGAATATTTGTTGCCTGAATGTTTACGTCTTTAATTGCAATTTTACGGTAGTGATTCAATCTTTTTGATTGCAGAACAACTAAAAGTGGTTATCGAATGAAACTGAAAAAAGGCATTCTTATTTTATCTGGGTTATTTATTGCTACTGTGGCAATAATGCTTTTTTCTTTTGTGAAAAAAATAGAAAATTTTTCCGCTCAGAAGCCTAATCTGGCTCAAGATCTGATCCTCACGGTGCCAGCCGGAACGGGACGTATCGGGCTGGAGGCATTATTAATCCAGCATCACTTGATTGAAGATAATCGGTTGTTGCCGTGGGTATTTCGGCTTGAGCCTGAACTGGCCGAATTTAAGGCAGGCACTTATCGTCTGAAAAAAGAGATGACTTTAAGGGAAATCCTGCAATTGCTTTCCAGTGGCAAAGAAACCCAATTTTCTATCCGTTTTGTGGAAGGCAGCCGTCTTTCTGATTGGGTAAAAATTTTGCAGAATGCGCCATACTTAAAGCATGAAGCAGAAGCTAAAACCCCACAAGAATTAACAGAACAATTAGGTATGAAAGCGGGGGAATCGCTGGAAGGGTGGCTTTATCCTGATACTTATCTGTATACCGCAGGCACGAGTGATACCGAATTACTGAAGCGAGCCCATCAGAAAATGGTGATGGTAGTTGAGCAAGAGTGGAAAAACCGGGCAGAAAATCTTCCTTACGAGAATGCTTATCAGATGTTAATTATGGCCTCTATCGTTGAAAAAGAGGCGGCAATCAATTCTGAACGCACAAAAGTGGCTTCAGTATTTATTAATCGCTTGCGGTCAAAAATGCGGTTGCAGACGGACCCAACCGTCATCTATGGGTTGGGGGATAAATATACCGGCACTATTTTTCGCAGCAACTTGAATACATTGACACCGTACAATACCTATATGATAGAAGGTCTGCCACCGACACCGATTGCCATGCCGGGGCTGTCCTCCATCAAGGCAGCAGCACATCCGGCAGCGACAGGCTATCTCTATTTTGTTGCTAATGGTAAGGGCGGTCATACATTCACCACGAATCTGGGCGCACATAATAAAGCGGTCGTCCTTTATCGTGAGAATCGTGAGAAATTAAAGCAGGATAAATGAACAGTAAATTTATTGTTATTGAAGGGCTTGAAGGCGCAGGAAAAACCACGGCAATTCACACTGTGGCTGACACACTGAAACAAAGTGGCATTTCTGAGCTGACTTTTACCCGTGAACCGGGTGGAACATTATTGGCAGAAAAATTGCGTCAGCTAATCAAACAAGATATTGAAGGAGAAATACTGACAGATAAAGCGGAAGTTTTAATGTTGTATGCAGCCAGAACCCAGTTAGTGGAGAATGTCATTAAACCGGCACTGGCGGCAGGGAGATGGGTGATCGGCGATCGTCACGATCTCTCTTCTCAGGCCTATCAGGGAGGTGGTCGTGGAATTGATCAGAATTTATTAGCGTCATTGCGTCAGGCGGCACTGGGGGATTTTCGCCCTGATCTGACTATTTACCTTGATTTGCCGCCAGACGTGGGTTTACAACGCGCGCGTGAACGTGGTGAATTGGATCGCATCGAAAAAGAATCATTGGATTTTTTCCAGCGTACCCGCACAAGGTATCTCGAATTGGCAGAGCGTGACATAACGATCAAGAAAATAGATGCCAGCCAGCCATTAGACAAAGTACAGAATGATATTCGCCAAACCCTGCGCCATTGGCTGGAACAACAAGCGCTGAATCAGCAGGAGCTGGCACAACAGGAAAAACAGGCATGAATTGGTATCCGTGGCTTAACCATGCTTATCGTCAGTTAATTGAATCTCACCAGCAAAGCCGTGGGCATCATGCCCTTTTGCTTCATGCCCATGAAGGAACAGGGGCTGACACGTTACTGTATGGGTTAAGCCGTTGGTTGATGTGTCAGGATAAACAGGGCATAAAAAGTTGTGGAAAGTGCCACGGTTGCCATTTAATGCTGGCAGAAACCCATTCTGACTGGCATGTTCTTGCACCCGAAAAAGGGAAAAGCGTCATTGGTGTGGATGCGGTGCGTCAGCTCAGTGAGAAACTTTATGAGTATTCTCAGCAAGGAGGCGCGAAAATTGTCTGGCTACCGGCAACAGAAGCCTTAACGGATGCTGCGTCCAACGCCTTGCTGAAAACATTGGAAGAACCTCCGCAAAATACCTATTTCTTGCTGAGATGTCAGCGTCCGGCGGATCTGCTGGCAACCTTGAGAAGCCGCTGTTTTTACTATTACCTGCCTGCACCTGAACCCCAAACCGGGTTGCAGTGGCTGCAAAACCAACTTCCGGCGATTTCACCTCTTGATATTCAGACCGCACTGAAATTATCACAGGGTGCGCCACTGGCAGCAAAACAGTTACTCCAGACTGAAAAATGGCACCAGCGAAACACATTTTGTCAGGCGATCGCGCAGGCATTATTTAAATATGATACCTTGTCGCTTTTGCCCTTGTTGAATCGTGATGATGCTCAGCAGCCTTTGTATTGGCTGATCAGTTTGTTGTCTGATGCGGTGAAATGGCGTCAGGGAGCACAAAACTACTGTATCAATCAAGATCAGCAGGAACTACTTCACCATCTGGCCTCTGGTCAAAGTATCGAAAAATTATTAAAAAATGTTGATGATTGGTCTCTTTGCCGTCATCAATTACTCTCCGTAGCGGGCATCAATCGTGAATTGTTGCTGACGGAACAATTGCTGAATTGGGAAAGGCAATTTAGCGCTGTTTAATCAGGTATATTTAGACGGGCATATTATGTTTTTAGTTGATTCCCATTGTCATCTTGACTGTTTAGATTATGAAACACTGCACAAAAGTGTCGATGATGTCGTGGCTAAAGCCGCAGAAAGAGATGTGAAATACATGCTGGCAGTAGCGACCACGTTGCCCGGTTTCCAGCAAATGAAAAATTTGATTGGTAAACGTGAAAACGTAGCCTATTCCTGTGGTATTCATCCCTTGAATCTGGATGAAGGCTATGATTTTGATGAGCTTGCGCGATTAGCGGCGGATAGTGATGTTATCGCTCTGGGGGAAACAGGGCTGGACTATTATTACCAGAAAGACAATGCGCAATTGCAGAAAACCTCATTCCGTCAGCATATCCGCATTGGCTGCGAATTGAATAAGCCGGTGATTGTGCATACCCGTGACGCGAAAGAAGATACGCTGACTCTCCTGCGGGAAGAAAAAGTACAGAATTGTGGCGGCGTTCTGCACTGTTTTACCGAAGATAAAGACACTGCACGGGAGTTGCTGGATCTTGGCTTCTATATTTCCTTTTCCGGCATTGTCACATTCCGAAATGCAGAACAAATTCGTGAAGCGGCAAGGTTTGTTCCCCTTGATCGCATACTGGTGGAGACTGACTCGCCGTATCTGGCACCGGTTCCGCACCGTGGGAAACAGAATCAACCGGCTTATGTGCGTGATGTTGCCGAGTATATGGCGATCCTGAAAGGCGTTAGTCTGGAAACGTTGGCAGAAACCACCACGCAAAATTTTTGTGACTTATTCCATCTCAAGATGTAAGAAAACGATACTAATCCAACTTCAAGTTGCAGTTTATAAAACAATGTGAGTGCTTATATCTCGCTCAGCAGGGAGATATAAGGTGCACCTTGAAAGGCGACTGGTATAAGCGATAAGAAACGATAAGAAAGGAGAAATAAAATGGCAGAAGAAACAATTTTTAGCAAAATTATTCGTCGTGAAATTCCATCTGATATCGTCTATCAGGACGATTTGGTGACCGCATTCAGAGATATTACCCCTCAGGCGCCCACTCATATCCTGATTGTCCCTAATGTTCTTATTCCGACCGTGAATGATGTGACGCCTGAACATGAGCCTGCACTGGGGCGCCTGTTCACGGTAGCCGCCAAAATTGCCAAACAGGAAGGGATTGCAGAAGATGGCTACCGTCTGATTATGAACTGTAACCGCGATTCCGGTCAGGAAGTCTTTCATATTCATATGCACTTGGTTGGCGGGCGTCCATTGGGACCACTACTGGCTAAATAACATGATGTTTTTTCAACTTTATTGATGGAATTTGCGCTAATGGATCTGTGTATGGCGGGGCTATATGAGTGTTATACACAGACCATAACCGGAGTAAATTAATGAATAAACTTCTTTTGGTTCTATTATCCACGCTGCTGCTGGCGAGTTGTACATTACCATTAACATCACCAGAGCAACCGCCTGCTCCTGTGACTCCGGCGAAACCAGAACAGAAAAAAGAGCCTCCGGCAAAACCGGCGGAAAAAGTGTCTCAACCACCTAAAATCCAGACAACCAACTGGAACAGTATTGTGCAGCCACTCATCGCGCCGATAGTTAAGGCGCGTGGCGTGGAAGCGGGAAAAGTTTTATTTATTGAAACTGTTAAAAACAATACGAACGGCTCACTGAAAACATTTCAGGCAACGGATGCCATTATTGATGCCATCAACAATAAACGGTTTTTCCAGATCGTACCGAAAAAACAGGTCTACAATGCCCGGCAAGCATTAGGTCTGTCATCAGAAGATAGCCTGATATCTCGCAGTAAGGCCATTGGTCTGGGGCGTTATTTGAGTGCGGATTATGTACTCTATTCCGTGGTTTTTGAGCGTGATGGAAAACGTAGGATAGAAATGCAGCTTATGTTGACCAAAACCGGTGAGATACTTTGGTCGAATCGCAGTGATATTAATCAATAGCCATACGTTAATAAATAACAGTACGTTACTGGGAATGTTAAGCCAGAAATGGCCTGATATTCCCATTGATCATTGGAAAATCAAATCATTAACCGGTCTGACTCAGGGAAGCCATCATATTACAGATGGTGTGCGTCAGATGGTAGGGCGCAGGCAGTCACGGCACAGCGGAACGCTGGGTATCAATCGTCAACGGGAAAACCGCATCTTACGCAGGCTGTCTTTTGTCGGTATTGCGCCAAAAGTGCTCGCCATCAATCATGAGTGGTTATTACTGGAGTGGCTGACAGGAACGAAAGTGACGGCTGAAACCTTCGGGTTGCCGCTATTCCAGCAAACACTCGCGAAAATGCTTGCCAGCCTGCATCAGCGCCCGCCTCTGGGTTATCCTCTTCGCTTCAAACAACAAATGGCGTCCCAATGGCAGCAGCTTGATAAACGTCGGCTTTCCCCCGGTTGGCTGCGGTGGCATAAATGCTTTATGGCAGCAAAATTACCGTCTCCGATAAAAATAGCACCGGCCCATTTGGATGTTCACCCGGATAACCTGTTTATAACGCCAGATGGCCTGAAACTGATTGACTGGGAATATGCGGCAGATGTTGATATCGGTTTTTCATTGGCAACCTTATTTGCAGGTAGCCAATGGGATGAGAGGCAGCAGCAGATTTTTTTAGATTATTATTGTCATTATTCATCAAATTACATTGATGCCGTTTTATTGCAGCAGAAAATCAGGCAATGGCAGCGGTGGGTGAGGTATATGATGCTGATGTGGTACGAAGTTCGCTGGCAACAGACAAACGATCCACAATTTTTAGCACTGGCCCGTCCATTACGCCTGAATTTCAAACTGACATTTTAAAGAGGAATGCTATGGGTCCGGTAATGCTGGATGTTGTTGGTTATGAACTGGATAAAGAAGAACGTGAAATTCTGCAACATCCATTAGTGGGCGGTTTGATCCTGTTCACCCGCAATTTCCACGATACTCAACAGTTACGTGATTTAGTCCGCCAAATTCGTGAAGCCTCCCGCCACCGCCTCGTCATTGCGGTTGATCAGGAAGGAGGGCGCGTACAGCGCTTTCATGAAGGGTTTACCCGTTTGCCTGCCGCCCAGTCCTTTGCTTGTTTGCATGATGAATCTATCGGTGCGCAGTTAGCGGAGGAATCCGGTTGGTTGATGGCATCGGAAATGATCTCAATGGATATTGATATCAGTTTTGCGCCAGTATTGGATTTAGGTCATGAATGTACGGCGATTGGTGAACGTTCGTTTCATCACGAATCTGAGCCAGCCATGGTCATGGCGGAAAGATTTATCCGGGGTATGCACTCGGCAGGCATGAAATCCACCGGCAAACATTTTCCCGGCCACGGCGCGGTGACCGCTGATTCTCACAAAGAAACGCCGAAGGATAATCGTTCAATGGAGGCAATCAGCTGTCACGATATGCATATTTTCCGCAATTTTATCCAACGAAATTTACTGGATGCCATTATGCCTGCCCATGTTATTTACCCGCAGATGGATGATCGTCCGGCAAGCGCATCACCTTACTGGCTGAAAAATGTTTTGCGTCAGCAACTGGGGTTTAATGGCGTTGTTTTTTCGGATGATTTATCGATGGAAGGTGCGGCGGTGATGGGGGGGTATGCCGAACGAGCCAACGCCTCACTGGAAGCGGGATGCGACATGATTTTGGTATGTAATAACCGTCAGGGAACCATCACTGTTTTGGATAATTTACCCGTGATTAACTCAGACAAGGTGACACGCTTATACCATCAGGGAGGCCGGTTCAGTCTGGAAGAATTAAAGAAATCAGAGCGCTGGCAGCGGGCAAACAGTCAGTTGAGTCATGTATGTGAGAACTGGTTAAGCTGCGGTTAATCAACTCATTAATTTCTGCAAATTAAGATGGGCTTACTGAAAGGTGAACCCATCTTTTTTTTAATTTCCAATTGTTTTCTCTTAAAATTGGCTTTAATCTGGTTTTTTAAAAAAAATATTATAAATAACATCAAATTAACATTTTTAATTATAAATTTTTATCGCCTTATTTAAGCCTGTTAATCAGAACTAAGGCGATAAATTTTGTGATTGACGTCGAATTAATCAAAAGAATTTGAAAAACACTATTTTTGATATGAGCTGCTTACCAGCCGTGATATTCTGGAGATATTTTCAGTATGAAACTTTATCATATCTGATGTTATTTAGAACTCAGTGGGGTAGTCATGACAACGCCAAAGACAAGAATTGTCATTATTGGTGGGGGTGCTGGTGGTTTAGAACTGGCAACACGTTTGGGTCACAAATTAGGGCGTAAGCAAAAAGCCGACATTACGTTGGTGGATCGCAACAACAGCCATTTATGGAAGCCATTGCTGCATGAAGTTGCAACAGGTTCGCTGGATGATGGCGTTGACGCGTTGAGCTATCTGGCTCATGCCAGTAACCATTACTTTAATTTCCAACTGGGAACGCTCACCAATATTGATCGTGAAAGTAAGAAAATCACGCTGGCTGAGATCCGTGATGAAAGTGATGATTTATTAGTACCAGAGCGCGAATTAGCTTACGACATCCTTGTCATGGCGCTGGGCAGCCAGTCGAATGATTTTGGCACGGCAGGTGTAAGAGAAAATTGCATTTTCCTTGATAACCCACAGCAGGCCCACCGTTTCCACAATGAAATGCTGAACCTGTTTTTGAAATATTCTGCCAATCATTGCACAGAAGAAAAAGTGAACATCGCCATTGTGGGTGGCGGCGCAACCGGTGTTGAGCTTTCAGCCGAGCTGTACAATGCAGTCAAACAGCTGAACAGCTACGGTTTCGAAAGCCTGAACTCAGACGCATTGAATGTGACGTTGGTTGAAGCCGGTGAGCGTATTCTGCCCGCATTACCACCCCGTATCTCCGGGGCTGCACATCAGGAATTAACCAAACTGGGCGTTAAAGTTTTAACCAAAACGATGGTAACCAGTGCCGATGAGCATGGCCTGAATACCAAAGACGGTGAGCGGGTTAAGGCTTCTTTGATGGTCTGGGCCGCGGGAATTAAAGCCCCTGATTTCATGAAAGACATTGGCGGGCTGGAAACCAACCGTATAAACCAATTAGTCGTGAAACCAACATTGCAAACAACATTAGATGACCATGTTTTTGCCATTGGTGATTGTGCATCCTGTCCGAAAAAAGAAGGTGGGTTTGTTCCTCCGCGAGCGCAATCAGCCCACCAAATGGCAAGCCGTTGTTATGACAACATCATCGCCTTATTGCACGACAAGCCGTTGAAAGACTACGTGTACAAAGATCACGGTTCACTGGTTTCATTATCGAAATTCAGTACCGTTGGCAGCCTGATGGGAAATTTGATGCGTGGCTCAATGATGGTTGAAGGCCGCATTGCCCGTGTTGTTTATATCTCTTTGTACCGTATGCATCAGGTCGCGCTGCATGGATATATTAAAACAGGTTTAATGATGTTGGTTGGTGGCATTAACCGGGTTATTCGTCCGCGCTTAAAATTACACTGATCTACTCCATCGTTTGAAGATTTGAGTTACGGCTCGTAAATCTGGTATCTCCCCGCGCAGCGGGGAGATATACCCGTCGTCTTTCAAGTTGCCTCTTTGCCGTTTGCCGCCGCGATGCAACTCGAAATCCATAGGGTATAAACTTTGTTTTATTTTCTTTATTTATTATTGTGTTTTTCGTCATATCTATTATTATTCTTTCTTATCTTTTTATTCCAAATATAATATTATTTTTATTTGTTTAATTATATATGCTTTTCATAATAGTGAGAGTATCTAAAGTGATCTTTCCTTATCCCGCGAACCGCGCGGGATAAGGAATACTCCTATCATTTTGAAAAATTATTTATAATAACATATAGAGTTGTTCATTAAAATTAATGAAAATAATTTTAACAATGAATATTATTTATTAACTTATCAAAGATAAATTAAATTGAAATTATATCAGCCGATTTTAAATATGTACTTTATATATTCCGGTAATACTGATTTATCCGTCGCCTTTCAGGGTGCATCTTGAAGTGATATTGGTATAGGTCTAATAAATTTTATTACTGATAAAAAATAAAAATCTTGGGAAATAAAATATAATTACTTTTATTTTAGTTAAATAAGAAAATTTTTCTTAACAGTAGATTGAATATATTTTGGATTGTAATAAAAATAATGGACTTGTTTAAATCAAGAGGTATATCACATTATTAGTATAATAGGGTGCTATGTTGAATAAATTAAAAACAAGGCAATATTGGTTTTATTTTCTGGTTATTACAATAATAACCAGTATTGCCATAGTATTTTTTACTAAAAAACAACAAGTTGAATATGCCGTGGTTTTTTCTTCAGATCCAATAATCGCATCGCCGTATATTCCTCGTTATTACTGTCGTTGGGCGTTTTTCCCATTTAACGTTAAATATGAAAATGCGGATAACAACCATTCTCCTGCATATAAAAATCATTTATTCATATCCTTTGAAATGTTAAAAAACGAAAAAGAATATCATATACTAAATGATTATGAATTGAAAAATTGCAGAATGATTCAGGTTAGGGAACGGCGTATTATCGGCTATGATGTTTTTTATTTTATTGGTAATCAACCGGGTAAGGTAAAAGTAAAACATGATCCGGGAGAAACTATTCCTCTGGATAAGCAAGGGAAATTAATGCTTGCGCCTTATTTATAGAAATGCCGATTTTAAAACTCACGCCCCGTATTTGGGGCGCGGCATTCAGTGGCATAAATAAAAAATATATACCCTGTTATATTTGATGTTGCATAAACGCTTCTAATAACGTCTGAATAAATGATAAGCGCGTTGTTTTTTCAGTTAAATTCGTCACAAATTTTAATTTAGCAGACCCATCCAACCGATATATATTGGACTGATTCTGCAACAAACCGATCAGGTAATTGGGATTGACGGCATTGTGTTGGCTGAATTCAATAAAGCCGCCTTTTTCATGGGCTTCGATACGCTTAATGCCCAGCTCTTGGGCTTTGAGGCGGATAGCGGCTGATTGCAATAATTGCCGTCCCGGATCGGGCAACGTACCAAATCGGTCAATCAATTCAACTTTTAATTCCGCCAATTCATCGTCATTCTGTGCGCTGGCAATACGCTTATAGAAAGACAGACGCATATTCACGTCCGGGATATAATCATCAGGCAAAAGCACCGGCATCCGCAGTTCTACGTCAGTTTGGTTGTTGGTTAAATCCTCCAGAGAGGGTACCCGGCCATTTTTAAGGGCATCAACGGCATTTTCCAGTAGTTCCATATAGAGTGTGAAACCGATACTGGTCATTTGGCCACTCTGATCCTCACCTAATAATTCACCCGCGCCCCTGATCTCCAAATCATGAGTTGCCAGCGCGAACCCTGCACCCAAATCTTCGAGAGAAGCTATCGCCTCCAGCCGCTTTTGTGCATCGGAAGTCATCGTTTTTGGATGAGGCGTCAGCAAATAAGCATAGGCCTGATGGTGAGAACGACCGACACGTCCCCGAAGCTGATGCAACTGAGCCAGACCAAAATGGTCAGCGCGTTCAATAATAATGGTATTGGCGGTAGGAATATCGATACCCGTTTCAATAATGGTGGTACATATCAGCACATTAAAACGTTGATGGTGGAAATCCGCCATAACACGTTCCAAATCACGCTCACGCATTTGACCATGACCCACAACGATTCTGGCTTCTGGCACTAACTCTTCCAGCCGGGCTTTGGTTTTCTCGATATTTTCAACGTCATTATAGAGATAGTAAACCTGCCCGCCACGCAGAATTTCACGCAGGATCGATTCCCGCACCACCAGGCTGTCATACTCACGCACAAAGGTTTTCACGGCTAAACGGCGGGCGGGTGGAGTGGCAATAATCGACAGATCACGCATACCACTCATTGCCATATTCAGTGTGCGGGGAATCGGTGTGGCGGTCATCGTCAGCACATCCACATCCGCCCGGATCGCTTTAATGCGTTCTTTGTGACGCACGCCAAAACGGTGTTCTTCATCCACGACCAATAAACCCAGATCTTTCCAGCGCAGCTCACTTTGTAGCAGCTTATGAGTGCCGATAACGATATCTACCTTGCCGTCTGCCGCCATTTCGATAACCTGTTGCTGCTCTTTGGCGCTACGAAACCGTGACATCACTTCAATATGCACAGGCCAGTTGGCGAAACGATCACGGAAATTATCATAATGCTGCTGAGCCAACAGCGTCGTCGGCACCAGAACAGCGACCTGTTTGTTATTGGTGATAGCGGTAAACGCAGCCCGCATGGCGACTTCTGTTTTACCGAA
Source organism: Enterobacteriaceae bacterium (assembly GCA_031253755.1). GTDB lineage: Bacteria > Pseudomonadota > Gammaproteobacteria > Enterobacterales > Enterobacteriaceae > Xenorhabdus. Next base: position 15,598 of record JAIRVT010000028.1, on the reverse strand, counting down.
GCCCACGTCACCACAGACCAGCCTGTCCATGGCAACCGGCTGGCACATGTCACTCAATACCGCATTGATAGCCAGCTCCTGATCCGGCGTGGTGTCAAAGGGAAAACTCTGGCAGAACAGTTGGTACTGTTCCCAATCATGTTGAAACGCAAAACCCGGCTTAACCGCGCGTTGTGCATAGATATCCAGCAATTCTGCCGCCACATCACGGACTTTTTCCGCTGCTTTCTGGCGCGCTTTGCTCCACGCTTCACCTCCGAGCTTGTGCAGCGGCGCATTTTCCTCCGCGCCGCCGGAATAACGGCTGATAAGATGCAGAGATGAGACCGGAACATACAGTTTATCGTCACCGGCATAGGTCAGGATAAGATATTCCGCTTTAATTCCGCCCGCTTCCAGTGTGATTAGGCCCTGATAACGCCCGACACCATGTTCAAGATGCACAACGGGTTGCCCGTGACGGAGTTCTGCCAGATTGCGGATTAACGTATCGGTATTGATGGTGCGGCGGCTATCCTGACGGCGGCGGCTGACGCGCTCACCCAACATATCGCTTTCACAGATCAGGGCGAGCTTGTTTTCTTCATCAACAAAGCCTTGTTCTGCCGCGCCAATCATCAAAAAACAGCCCGGTTTATCATAAGCATCAGTGAGTTGCTGTATTTTGATGGGGGAAATTTTGATTCGCGCCAATAATTCGTTGACAGACTCCCGGCGTCCCTCACTTTCCACTGAAAAAATAATGCTGCCGTTGATATCTTTACCGCTAAATTGCTCTATAAAGCGGCGCACTTTATCCAAAGGCGTTTTGTGATGGACTGTTACGGACAGATCAGGCAGGGGTTGATAAGAGAGGTTGGTATTGCCTGCTTTGTGTGGCAGTGCTTCGTTTCTGATTTGAATGCGGGGCCATTTTTTCAGCTCAGCAAACAATTTATCAACCGGAAGCCAAATTCGCTCTGGTGGCAGCAATGGCCGCATCGGGTCAACCTTACGGCTTTCAAAACGTTGTTCCGTGTCCTGCCAAAAACGCTCCGCTGTGCTCATTAAATCCTGTGTAATCAGCAAGGTATTTTCAGGCAAGTAGGCAAAAAGTGATGACAAAGGCTGTTCAAAGAAGAGTGGCTGCCAGTATTCAATGCCCGCCGGCAACATTTTTTTGCTGACTTGCTGGTAAATATGTTCAGCATCGCGGCGAACCTCGAACGCCTCACGCCATTGGCTGCGGAACAATTCGATAGCGTCTTTATCTGTCGGGAATTCATGGGCAGGCAGCAAACTGATTTTTTCCACTTCCGTCAGTGTACGCTGGCTGTCTACATCAAAAGTGCGCAGGCTGTCGATTTCATCATCAAAAAAATCGATACGGTAAGGATGCTCACTGCCCATCGGAAACAGGTCAAACAACGCACCGCGTGTGGCAAATTCACCGTGTTCAAGGACCTGATCAACACTGCGATAACCGGCTTGCTCCAAATCAGCCCGCAGTTTATCACGGGACATACGCTGCCCTTTATTCATGATCAACGCGTGCCCTTTGAGATATTCATGGGGGCAAACGAGCTGCATCAACGTATTCACGGGCAGGATGATTGCGCCTTCCAGCATAAAAGGCAGTTGATACAGCGTCGATAAACGATTGGAAATGATTTCCTGATGTGGCGAAAAACTATCGTAAGGCAGTGTTTCCCAATCTGACAGCATCGTAATGGGCGCGTGGGTAAATTGTGGAATTTCATCGCGCAGGCGGAGGGCATTTTGCATGTCTTTTGTGACGAGCAGCACAGGCCCGGAATGGCGGTCAATGATTTCAGCGCACTCAATGGCACAAGCAGATCCGATCAGATGACCTAACTGGCGGATATCACCGCGGCGTTCAGGAAGTTGATAACGATATTTTGCGGACATAAGCGTTTGATGTGTTCTCTCAGATTCAGTCCTTCTTGTTGCTGCGATGTTATTCAAACTTGCCGGGTATATAAACTTATTTTTGAACAAAATGCCGAAAATAGAGAAAAATATATTTTTTTCTATTAATCTGTTTCGTCTTAAACAACCTCCTTTAATACGGCTGATTTCATGTTTCAATCTGTCTCACTATTTATCGGATTGCGCTATATGCGCGGGCGGGCGGTCGATAAGTTCGGCCGTTTTGTCTCTTGGCTGTCAGCCATCGGTATCACGCTGGGCGTGGCAGCGTTAATTACTGTGTTATCAGTGATGAATGGTTTTGAACGCACACTGGAAAGCAGCATTCTCGGCTTTATGCCTCAAGTGATTATTACGTCGGAAAAAGGTTCGATTAACCCGGTGGAATACCCCAGCAGCCAGCTTGCCGGGTTGAAAGATGTTACCCGTATTGTGCCGATTGTTCAGGGTGATGTGGTATTGCAAAGTGTTCGTAATGTCGGGGTCGGCGTCATGCTGGGTATCACGCCGGGAGAATATGCACCGCTGGCGAAATACACGGTGAATGTTGATCAGAGCCAATTACAGCCCGGCCGTTACCTTGTGATCCTCGGTGAGAAACTGGCGGCAAGGCTGGGCGCCAAACGGGGAGATCAAATCCGTGTTATCGTGCCCAGTGCCAGCCAGTTAACGCCGATGGGGAGGATCCCCAGCCAGCGCTTATTTACCGTAGCCGGTACATTTTTTGCCAATAGTGAAGTTGATGACACGGAAATGTTGGTGAATCAGCAGGATGCAGCACGTCTTTTACGTTACCCCATTGACAATATTACCGGCTGGCGTTTATTCCTCAACGAACCATTGAAAGTGGATGAATTAAGTCAGCAAACGCTGCCAAAAGGTTTGATCTGGAAAGATTGGCGTGAACGTAAAGGCGAGTTCTTTCAGGCCGTACGCATGGAAAAAAATATGATGGGGCTGCTGCTGAGCCTGATTATTGCGGTAGCGGCGTTCAATATTATCACCTCTCTTTCTTTATTGGTGATGGAAAAACAGGGCGAGATTGCTATTTTGCAGACTCAAGGGCTGACCCGTCGCCAAGTGATGGCCATTTTTATGATTCAGGGCGCAGGCGCCGGTGTGATCGGTGCTTTACTGGGAACCGGGCTGGGCGTCCTGCTTTCCAGCCAACTCAATACACTCATGCCCGTGATTGGTCTGCTGACTGAAGGTATTCAATTACCTGTTGCGATTGAACCGGTTCAAGTCGCAATAATCGCCCTCAGCGCCATGCTGATTTCTTTGTTATCGACTTTATATCCTTCCTGGCGCGCGGCTGCCACTCAACCTGCTGAGGCTTTACGTTATGAGTAATCAACCTTTATTGCTATGTCGTCATTTGTGCAAAAAATATCAGGAAGGGCAGGTTCATACCGAAGTGTTAAAAAACGTCACATTTTCCATCCAGCAAGGGGAGATGATGGCGATTGTCGGCAGTTCCGGTTCGGGTAAAAGTACGCTGTTGCATTTACTGGGCGGGTTGGATTCGCCGACGACCGGTGAAGTGATTTTTAAGGGGAAATCCCTGAATACCCTATCGGCTTCCGGGCGGGCAGAATTGCGCAATAGTGAAATTGGGTTTATCTATCAATTTCACCATTTGCTGCCTGATTTCAATGCGCTGGAAAATGTTGCGATGCCGCTGTTGATCGGCCATAAGAGAATGGCCGGCAATAAAAAGCATCAGGCTCAACAAAGAGCTTTGGAAATGCTGGCCGCCGTTGGTCTGGAGAAGCGGGCGCATCATCGTCCTTCTGAATTATCCGGCGGAGAGCGCCAGCGGGTTGCGATTGCCCGCGCCTTGGTGAATACGCCGTCATTGGTTCTGGCGGATGAGCCGACAGGTAATCTGGATCAACGTAATGCCGACAGCATTTTTGAACTCCTGCAAAAGCTGAACCAACAGCAAGGTACGGCTTTTCTGGTGGTGACTCACGATCTGAAATTGGCTGCTCGTCTGTCTCGTCAGGTAGAAATGCGCGATGGCTATTTACAGGATGGGTCGTTACAGAGTGAATTGATCTTGACGGGAGAAGTTTGATGGCAAGAAATGTAGCGGCAAGTCTGCCTCTGGCATTATTTACTGCGCTGCGTTTTAGCCGGGGGCGTCGTCGGGCGGGCATGGTTTCCCTTATCTCGATTATCTCGACGTTTGGGATCATGCTCGGTGTGGCGGTCTTGATTATCGGCTTGAGTGCCATGAACGGTTTTGAGCGTGAATTGAAAAACCGGGTGCTTTCGGTTGTCCCACACGGGCAAATCTACGCCGTCGATCAACCATACCAGCACTGGGAACACGCGCTGCTACGGGTTAAGCAGACACCGGGCATTGCAGGCGCATCACCTTACGTCGAATTTACCGGGCTGATGGAGCGCGGAGATAAACTCCATGCGGTTCAGGTACGGGGTGTCGATCCAAAGACTGAAACCCATGTCAGCAGCTTACCCCAGTTTGTTCGCAACGGCGCGTGGCAGTCATTTCAGGCGGGAAAAAATCAGGTGATTCTGGGGCAGGGCGTCGCAGATTCGCTGAACGTCAAACAAGGTGATTGGTTGACAGTCATGATACCCAATAGTGATCCGAGCCTGAAGCTCTTACAGCCTAAACGGATCCGGCTACAGGTTGCCGGTGTTTTTCAGCTAAGTGGCATGTTGGATCACCGTCTGGCTCTGGTTCCGTTATCTGATGCCCAGCAATATTTAGGTTATGGCGATGCTGTGACCGGCATCGCCATCAAAGCGGATGATGTTTTCTCCGCAGATCAGCGGGTGCTGGCAGCAGGTAAAGCCACGGGAGATTATGTTTATATCAGTAGCTGGATGAAAGACTACGGCTATATGAACAAAGATATCCAGATGATACGTGGCATTATGTATCTGGCGATGGTGTTGGTGATTGGTGTTGCCTGTTTCAATATTATTTCAACATTGATCATGGCCGTTAAAGACAAAAGCAGTGATATTGCCATTTTACGGACATTGGGTGCCAAAGATGGTCATATCAGGGCTATCTTCTTATGGTATGGATTACTGACCGGTATGGTTGGCAGCCTTATTGGCGCTGTTATCGGCGTTTTCACATCGCTTAATCTGACCGCTATTATTAAAGGTGTGGAAAAGCTGTGCGGGCATCAATTCCTCTCTGGAGATATCTATTTTATCGACTTTCTGCCATCGGAATTACGTGCGGCAGATATTTTTTATGTCTTATTAACCGCACTGATATTGAGTCTGCTGGCGAGTTGGTATCCGGCTCGTCGGGCGAGCAAGCTTGATCCAGCGCGAATTTTAAGTGGTCAATAATATGGCAGAAAAAATTAATTATTCCTCTGCGCAAGACGTTCATGCGCAAAAACCTCAGGTAGTCGTACTGACCGGCGCGGGCATTTCTGCGGAATCCGGTATCAGAACGTTTCGTTCTTCCGATGGCTTATGGGAAGAGCACCGTGTTGAAGATGTTGCAACACCTGAAGGGTTCAATCGAGACCCGGAATTAGTACAGGATTTTTACAATGCCCGGCGGAAACAGTTGCAACAGCCGGAAATTCAGCCCAATACGGCGCATTTTGCGTTGGCAGAACTTGAGCAAAAGCTCGGTGATAACTTCCTGTTAGTGACCCAAAATATTGATAATCTGCATGAACGGGCGGGCAACCAGCGTGTTCTTCATATGCATGGTGAGTTGTTGAAAGCCCGTTGCTGCCAGTCTGGTCAGATTATTGAGTGGACATCTGAACTGACGATGGATGATCGTTGCCATTGCTGCCAGTTTCCTTCCTTGCTACGCCCTCACGTTGTCTGGTTCGGTGAAATGCCTTTGGGAATGGAACAAATTTATTCGGCTTTGGCCGGTGCGGATATTTTCATTGCCATCGGGACTTCCGGTCACGTTTATCCTGCCGCTGGTTTTGTGCATGAAGCGAAGCTATCCGGTGCTCATACAGTCGAGCTGAATCTGGAACCCAGTCAGGTTGAGAGTATGTTTGATGAAAAGCATTATGGCAACGCCAGCCAGATAGTGGTTGAGTATATTCAATCACTGATTCGGCAGATAGCCTGATACCCGTCGTCTTACGGGTTGCCTCTTTGTTGGCTTGGCTGCTTTGTTGGCTGCGCTAGTTTACCCCAGCGACATCACCGAATGATGTCGCTGGGGCAGATTCATGGATCCAGCCTGTAGATTCAGTTCTTATCGGTAAAGCATAAAACTGAACCGGAACATTGAACTATTAATCATTAAAATACCAGTAGCCGCTGTTGATTAAGGCCGTCAGCAAACTGATAAACCGGACGTCATCAATCGCATCACCCAAAATACCCGCATTTACGCTGTCATACTGACAAAGGGCATCTGCCGCCTGCAAGTGAGACGTGTCCATCAGCTCACCATTCACAAAACATTGATCACCGACACGCAGAACACGTAAGCCGCTCAAGCGATTCAGATTTTCGCCTTGTTTAAGCAACTCATAGATTTCATCACTTTCATAGGGAGGTTCTGGCGGGGCAATATCCAGTTCATGACGTGATTGGGTGATAAACTCACCAAACCAGCTCTGGAAAGTTTCAGGATGTTCCAGCAAGTCCTGCATCATGGCACGTAAGTTTGCCAGCTCATCTGGCTGGATCAGCGCTGGATTCTCGCGGAATGTCAGGGAAGGATCGCTATAACGATAGCTACCCAGCTCATTTGCCAGAATATAATCAGCAAAGCCACTGAACAACTCACGGGCATTCGGTGCCCGGAAGCCGACAGAATAATTCAGGGAGTCCTCAATTGCATAGCCTTCGTGCGGAAAACCGGGTGGAATATAGAGAATATCGCCGGGTAACATTTCTTCATCAATGATGGCTTCAAAAGGTTCGACCTGCAAGAGATCCGGGTGAGGGCAGTGCTGCTTCATAGGGATTTTTTCCCCGACCCGCCAGCGCCTGCGCCCCTTACCCTGAATGATAAACACATCATATTGATCAAGATGAGGGCCTACGCCACCGCCGGGAACAGAGAAAGAGACCATTAGATCATCCATTCGCCAGTCAGAGAGTACGCGGAAAGGTTTCATCAGAGCAGAAGAGGGGTGATGCCAATGGTTAACGGCCTGTACAAGCAGTGACCAGTCTTTTTCACCTAACTGGTCATAACTTTCAAATGGCCCATGAGAGACATCCCAGCGGCTGTTTTTCTGACAGACCAACCGACTGTCGATTTCATTTTCCATCGCCAACCCCGCTAGCTCATCGGGAGAAAGTGGGTCAATAAAGTGCTGGAAACCCTGTTTGATCAGCAGTGGTCGTTTTTGCCAATGGTTCTGAAAAAACGCCGGCCAGTCCAGATTTAGCTGATAATTCATGATGATACCCTGAATGACAAGAAAATTTCAGGTCATTATAACGGATAGTCAGTGGAGTTATCAGATCAGTATGAAATATTTCGAGCCCGCTCGCATTCGGCATATATATTTGTTGCCACGATGCGGCTCGGCATTCATAGGGTATATTATTGATGGGAATGGTTCATGGCGTGCTGGTTCTTAAAGGTGACGCTCACTCTGGCGCCTCCCAGAGAGCTATCATCAATACTGATGCTGCCATCATATTGTTGCGTCACAATGTCTACCGCAATCGATAGCCCTAACCCTTGCCCCGGCCGCAATGTGTTTTCTCTTGAGCCGCGTTTAAAAACGATATCACGTTTATCCGGCGGGATTCCCGGCCCGTCATCATCAACAATAATAGTGATGCAGTCTTCACCAGTCAGCGCCGTGACTTTAATAAATTGAACACAGTATTTATAGGCGTTATCCAGAATACTTCCCAACACCTCCATAAAACCAATTCGTTCACCGAACCAGGTCATTTCAGGGGATATATCCAGCGTGATATTGACGCCTTTATGCTGATAAACTTTTGCCAGTGCATGAATCAAATTATCGAGTAAAATCGGTACTGAAGAAATCTTTTTCATCACCAGATTGTTATTATCATATAAATTAGCGCGATGCAGATAATAACCAATTTGTTGCGAAATTCTGTCAATTTGTTCCAGAATAATAGCCTCAGCATGTTGAAGGGTGACCTGTTTATCTAAACGAAAAGAGCGCATGGTAAATTGTAATACCGCCAGCGGTGTTTTTAAACTGTGGGCTAAATCCGATAATGTTGTTCTATATTTTGTATAACGTTGTTGTTCTATATTCAATAATGCGTTCAGGTTTTGAATCAAGCCTTTTAATTCATAAGGTGAATTATCATCTAATCTTTCACGCTCACCTTTTTCAATTGAATTCATTTGTGAAATTAATGATTTAATTGGGTTCAGGCTCCATTCAGCCGCGAACCAGATAAATGGAATAACTAAAATTAAATTGATAATGAGTGCATAGATAAACCATATCCAGATTTTATCTGAAGGTTGAATATCTTGTGGAATAAGGTCAACCACCACAATGGTTAATTCAGGAAGGTAATTGTCTTTCGGATAAATAGTGACAGCAACAGAGTATCTGGATAGTTTTTTTTTGACGACTTCTTTATTATCATAATTATTATTTTCTTGTTTATTATTATTTGATATGGCAGAAAATGTTAAATTATCCATTTCTAAATAATCTTCGTATTCATATAAACCCTCTTTTTTTAGCCAGTTGGGCTGGATCAATTTTTCAATTGATGGTTTATTTTCCTGACGCCAAATAATCTGGGATTTATTATTATAAACCAGAATTAATGAATCATGGATGATGGAAAATTTATCAGGAAAACAAACAGTAGTCTTATCCTTACATAAACGAATAGAATTATAAAACAATTTACTTTCGTTTCTGAGTGTTGAATACATTGTTTTATTAAAACCCACCAAATATCCGACCATAGCAATCACGCCATATGACAATGCCATAGCGAGAATAATGCTGGTTGTTGCTATAAGAAACCGTGTCCGCAGAGAAAAAATTTTTCTCAGGGAATCAAGCATTGTTCGATTTAACATCAAAACAATAGCCTTGACCACGGACGGTCACGATAACTTCGGGTTGCCATTCAGCCAGTATTTTTTTCCTTAATCGCCCCATTAATACATCAATAGTGTGGCTTTCACGTAATTCAGAATCAGAATACAGCTGCCTCATTAATGATTCCTTACTGACAACTTTACCGTTATTACGTATCAACGTTTCAATGATTTTATATTCGAAATAAGTTAATTTAATTTTCTTTTTATTAATTGAAAACTCTTTGCGTGAGAGATCTATCGAAAAAGGGGGTAATTCAGCAACCTGAGAGGCTAACCCACTATTACGGCGCATCAGTGCCTGTATACGTGCATGAACTTCCTCTAATTGATCAGGATGTTTGACAACGTAATCATCGGCACCGGCATTCAGGACATCCACTTTTTCCTGCCAGCTGGCACGCACACTAAGAATAAGAATAGGAATTTTAATGTTATTACTGCGCCAGCGTTTAAGTAAGCTTAAACCGTCCTCGCCCGGTAACCCCAGATCGATGATTGCAACATCAGGTTTATTTTCCCGCAGATAGTAATCCGCTTCTTTGGTATTTCCAGCCGCGTCAACCTGATGACCCAGCTCCCGGAATTGTACGCTTAGGTGATGGCGGAGCAATTCATTATCTTCAACAAATAATATGCGCATAATGATTCCTTAATGCTAATTAATAAAATTCATTAAACTGATCTTAATTAGTTGAATATTGACTAACTCAATGATTTTAAACGATAGAAATGTATGTCTAGTTATATTGTTATGATTGAATAAAGTATAGTAAGCCTTTGGGCTGTTGTCAGTATATTAATAAATGATCAGTTAAAAACAATAAGACAATTGAGTAATAATCAGGGATTTTACTGATTGTTTATGTTTTATATAAAATTAGACTATTTTTAAGTTGTTTTTTAAATAGATAAACGGGAATATTCCCGTTTATCTTATAGATATAATGAGTAAAATAGTTTTATTTTAATTTATCAACCAGTAATTCCGCATAACCAATATAATTGGCAGGCGTCAGTGCCTTAAGCCGGTTTTTTTCATTTTCAGGCAATTCAAGCCCATCAATAAAACGCTTTATACCTTCTGCATTAACACGTTTACCACGTGTTAATTCTTTCAATTTTTCATAGGGTTTTTCAATGCCATAGCGGCGCATAACAGTTTGAATGGGTTCAGCCAGCACTTCCCAGTTCTGGTCTAGTTCAGCCAACAGATGCTGCTCGTTGACTTCCAGCTTATTCAAACCTTTCAGAGTGGATTGATACGCGATTAACGCATAACCAAGACCGACGCCCAGATTACGCAATACAGTAGAATCAGTCAGGTCACGCTGCCAGCGGGAAACCGGCAGTTTGCTGGCAAGGTGTCCCAATACCGCATTGGCTAGCCCCAGATTTCCTTCAGAATTCTCAAAATCAATCGGATTCACTTTATGTGGCATGGTCGAAGAGCCAATTTCACCCGCGACGGTTTTTTGTTTGAAATGATTCAGCGCGACATAACCCCAGATATCGCGATCAAAATCAATCAAAATAGTATTGAAACGGGCAATACAATCAAACAGTTCAGCAATGTAATCGTGTGGCTCTATCTGGGTGGTATAAGGATTCCACTGGATGCCGAGAGAAGTCACGAAGGATTCACTGAACTGGTGCCAGTCAACATCAGGGTAAGCGGACAGATGGGCATTATAATTGCCGACAGCACCGTTGATTTTACCCAGAATATCAATTTGGCTAAGCTGACGAAATTGGCGCTCCATACGATGAGCAACGTTCGCAAACTCTTTACCAACCGTAGAAGGCGTGGCCGGTTGCCCGTGTGTGCGTGATAACAAAGGCAGGTCGCGGTAGCCATGAGCCATCTGTTTGATGGTGTCGATCAATTGCCGCCATTGAGGCAGTAACACATTCTCACGGGCTGTTTTAAGCATCAGCGCATGTGACAGGTTGTTGATATCTTCGGATGTGCAGGCGAAGTGAATAAATTCAGAAACCTGTTGTAAAGCAGGAACGTGAGCGACTTTTTCTTTCAGGAAATATTCAACCGCTTTCACATCATGGTTAGTTGTGCGCTCAATTTCTTTGATGCGTAGGGCATCATGTTCGTTGAAATGAGTAACGATTTCATCCAAGTAAGCGTTTGCGTTGGCATCAAAAGCAGGGACTTCTGTGATTTCTGTTGTGGCTGCCAGTTTTTGCAGCCAGCGTACTTCAACCTGAACGCGGAATTTCAGTAAGCCGAACTCACTAAAAATAGCGCGTAATGCGCTAACTTTATCGCCATAACGGCCATCAATCGGAGAAACCGCTGTCAGTGAGGATAATTCCATGGGTAGAAACTCCCGAATTTTATTTAACGATGAATTAACAATGAGCAAGGATCTCTTTTGCCTGTTGGATCAGGCGCTGGCGAGAAAACATGAATTGCAGACGTCTGCCGCCGACTTGCTGCCATAATACGGCACTGCGAATACCCGCCAATAATGCAGCCCGGACCTTTGCTTGCACTAATGTGTTGCGCAATATATCAGGTGAACCTGTCACTTGAATGCGTCGTCCTATTGGGCTGATAACATCAACATAAATACCGGCCAGAGAGTTGAACATTCCCTCCGACATTGGCTCAAAATAGGCTTGCTGACGTTCCAATTGGCTGATGCGTTTAGCCAGTTCATTGGTTGCTGACGCTTTTTTACTGAGGCTGCGTTCGAGTGTCATTAAACTCAAAACATAACGGGTAAGCTCGGCAGAAGCCCCGCTATGTGTACTATTAAGCATCCCCATCATGGCATCAAGGCCAGTGCGCAGATTTTGAACTTCGTTGCCAAAAACATCCAGTGTGGATGTCGGGTTGAGGTTCAGCACACTATTGAGGGTTATTTCAAAAGCACTGGCATCACATTGCCCTTCATGAGCCAGTTGCTGTACCAGACGGGCTGACTGGCAAATACCCGCCAGCGCCACAGTTATGTCATAATAGTTTTTAGCCACGGCTACTCCTGTAACTATACCTGTAACTACACCTGTTATACCTGTAACTACACCTGTATAAATTCTGTAACTGCACCTGTATAAATCCGTCCGTATTTCAGATTTAGGCTGAAATCATCGGATGTCGTTGTTCGATCACACCGCCACCGAGACAAATTTCTCCCTGATAAAACACAGCGGATTGTCCGGGGGTAACGGCGGCAACTGGGCTGTCAAAACGAACTTCAATTCTATCCTCACTGAGGGGAATGACAGTGCAGGGAATATCCTGCTGACGATAGCGCGTTTTTACTACACAACGGATTTCTGTTTGCAATGGCTGGCGATCAACCCAATGAAGCTGCTGGGCAATTAAGCCAACAGACATCAGGCGTGGATGCTCATGACCCTGCGCGACAACCAATGTATTGCTCTCAACATGTTTATCAACCACATACCATGCTTCTTCGCTGCCATCTTTAGTGCCGCCGATACCCAGCCCTTTACGCTGACCGAGCGTGTGGTACATCAGGCCGCTATGTTGCCCGATAGTTTGCCCATCAACGGTCATAATCGAGCCGGGTTGAGCGGGCAGATAACGCCCCAGAAAATCACGGAATTTGCGCTCGCCGATAAAGCAGATGCCGGTGGAATCTTTTTTCTTCGCGGTAACCAGCCCGATTTCTTCCGCAATACGGCGCACTTCAGGCTTCTCAAGTTCCCCAACCGGGAATAAACTTTTCGCCACTTGCTGGTGGCTCAGGGTATATAAGAAATAGCTCTGATCTTTGTTGCCATCAAGACCACGAAGCAGCTGACTGACACCATCCACATCCTTACGGCGGACATAATGGCCTGTGGCAATGTAATCCGCGCCTAAATCTTCTGCGGCGAACTCCAGAAATGCCTTGAATTTGATCTCTTTGTTGCAAAGGATATCGGGGTTTGGTGTTCTGCCTGCTTTGTATTCCGCCAGAAAATGCTCAAATACATTATCCCAATACTCTGCGGCAAAATTGATGGTGTGCAGTTCAATGCCCAGCTTGTCACACACGGCCTGAGCATCGCTGAGATCGGTGGCCGCTGAACAATATTCTTCATCGTCATCTTCTTCCCAGTTTTTCATGAACAGGCCAGCTACCTGATAACCCTGCTGTTGCAGTAGGTAAGCGGAAACGGATGAATCAACACCACCGGACATCCCGACGATGACTTTTTTCTGGCTGTTATCTGACATTGACATATCTCACTGCGGGAAAAAATAAACGCGATACTTTAGCACGTTGACTGATAAGGTGCATCAAACGTCTGCATACTCTTTGTGTCATAAGGCGCTATTTTCTGAAAGGCGGACCATAGCTATCTAATAGGGATAACGGATAAGCCTTATGTTCTAAATAACTACGGACACTTTCAGCAACCAAGGGTGAACGTAGCTGCGAACTATTCATAATTTCTTCAGCACCGAGCCAGTGGCAGCAATGAATATCACTGTCCTGAGGCGTGGTTTCAACAATTCTTTCCATTTCAACTAAAAACAGAAAACGGATAAAGGGCGTTCCATCCGGCGCAACCCATTGATGCAATTTCAGCCATGCCTGTGGCGTAGCGCGAATACCGGTTTCTTCCCACAACTCGCGTTCGGCAGCTTCCAGCAATGTTTCATCTGCCTCAAGATGACCGGCGGGCTGATTCCAGAGCGGCTTACCATTGATATGTTCTTCGACGACCAAAAACTGGTTGTTGGCATGTACGATACAAGCAACAGTAATATGAGGACTAAACAACATCAATTTCCCTCCATTCACCGGGAGACAGCTCCCCTAATTGTAGTGAACCCATACTGAAACGGATGAGACGCAATGTCGGAAAACCAACATGAGCCGTCATTCTGCGAACCTGCCGATTACGGCCTTCAAACAGCGTGATTTTCAGCCAGCTTACCGGAATACTTTTTCGTTCGCGAATCGGTGGTGTTCGCGCCCAAAGCCATGCGGGTTCTTCCACCAATTCAGCGCCGGCAGGAAGTGTCGGGCCATCTTTAAGCACAATGCCGTTGCGCAACTTGTTCAAAGCGTCATCGTTGGGGATGCCTTCTACCTGAACGTAATAAACTTTAGCGGTTTTTTTATTTGGCTGGGTTAACTTGGCTTGCAGCTTGCCATCGTTAGTCAGAACCAGCAACCCTTCGCTATCACGATCCAGCCGGCCTGCTGCGTAAACATCGTTGAAAGGAATAAAATTTTTTAATGTCGTTCTGCCTGCCTCGTCAGTAAATTGGGGCAGCACATCATAAGGTTTATTGAATAACAATATCCGGCGAGGGCCGGCTGGTTTTTTTGTGGTGTTATCACTTTTTCTGTGACTGAATCGATTAGGTTTACATTTTTTAAAAAAGGAGTTTGTCATGATAAGCCATTGCACAAAAAGTGAGGGAGCATATTATACCTGAAATCTAACCCATTGGCGTTTGCAGAATATTCAAGTAACATTGACACGTCCCTTACAAAAAATTAACAAGGCATTGGAGAAGTTGATGGAAAGTAAAGTAGTTGTTCCGGCGGAAGGCAAAAAAATTACAATTGATAGCAATGGTAAATTAAGTGTCCCGAATAACCCGGTCATCCCTTATATCGAAGGGGATGGTATTGGTGTTGATGTCACGCCGGTCATGCTGAAAGTTGTCGACGCAGCAGTGCAGAAAGCCTATCACGGTGATCGCAAAATTTCTTGGATGGAAATCTATACAGGTGAAAAATCTACTCATGTTTACGGTAAAGATGTCTGGTTACCGGATGAAACGCTGGATCTGATCCGTGAATATCGTGTGGCGATTAAAGGCCCTCTGACAACGCCGGTGGGTGGTGGTATCCGTTCTCTGAACGTCGCACTGCGTCAGCAGCTTGATTTATATGTGTGCCTGCGCCCTGTGCGTTATTACCAAGGCACGCCAAGCCCTGTCAAACATCCTGAATTAACTGACATGGTGATTTTCCGTGAAAACGCGGAAGATATCTATGCAGGTATTGAGTGGAAAGCGGGTTCTGCGGAAGCGGATAAAGTCATCAAATTCTTGCAGGAAGAGATGGGCGTAACCAAAATCCGCTTCGCTGAGCAATGTGGTATCGGTGTGAAACCCTGTTCAGAAGCGGGCACTAAGCGTCTGGTACGTTCTGCGATTGAATACGCTATTGATAACAATCGTGAGTCAGTGACTCTGGTTCATAAAGGCAACATCATGAAATTCACTGAAGGTGCCTTTAAAGACTGGGGTTATGAGTTAGCGCGTACTGAGTTTGGCGGTGAACTGCTGGATGGCGGCCCTTGGGTTAAGGTCAAGAATCCTAAAACCGGCAAAGACATCATTATCAAAGACGTGATTGCAGATGCCTTCCTGCAACAAATCCTGCTGCGCCCGGCTGAATATGACGTTATTGCCTGTATGAACCTGAATGGTGATTACATTTCTGACGCACTGGCAGCACAAGTTGGTGGCATTGGTATTGCGCCGGGAGCAAACATTGGTGACGAGTGCGCTCTGTTTGAAGCAACCCACGGCACAGCGCCTAAATATGCAGGTCAGGACAAAGTTAACCCAGGTTCAGTGATCCTATCCGCAGAAATGATGCTGCGCCACATGGGCTGGTT
>JAIRVT010000103.1 GCA_031253755.1 Enterobacteriaceae bacterium | reverse complement strand
CGAAGAAGGAATAGATGAGGCAACAGGGCAGCAAGAGTATGTTATGCGCTATCATTCCATTTCTGCGTAAACCAGCAAACGCAGATGCTTATCTAAATTAATGGTCATTGACGTATATTCAAAAGAAATAATTTGCTGATTAATATTCAATGACCGTACCCCATTACAGGGTTCATAAATTTCATGCCGATACCACATTTCATAAAAATCAGGTGAAATATCGAATAATCTGTTGACCAGATTCTGGATATAACTTTCTTCCGCCGCGATGGCATAATCACGCCTGAAACTGGTTAACATCCGATAGGCATCTTGTTGCCAATCCGGGAATAACTCGCGGTAATAGTCATGGGTAAACAATAACCATAAAAGATTACGTTGTTCGTTTTCAAATTGGCTGAAATGGAAATGTTTATCTGCCTGCTGATTAAACGCTAATACGTCCCAGTGCAGATTTAATACGTAGGTCAAGTGGGGGGATAAATCATCCATCAGCCGCTTAGTCAGCGGAGGAACGACGCACCATGTTTGTCCGGTTTCAATCGGTTCACGCATATGTGCCAATAAATATAAGTGTTTTCGTTCTGCTGAGTTTAATTTCATGACGTTGGCAAGATTATCCAAAAAAGCAGCGGAAACACCGATTTCTCGCCCTTGTTCCAGCCAGGTATACCAGGTAAGGCCAACTCCAGCTAACGCTGCAACTTCTTCACGTCTTAATCCCGGCGTTCGCCGTCTGGCAATATGCGGCAATCCGACTGATTCAGGGCTAATACTTTCTCTTTTGGTACGTAAAAAACTGGCTAATTCAGTACGGTTTCTTTTTAGCTTTGACATTGATTTCAATCCCATTGTTTTTAGTAATAGTATAATTGGTTAAATTGTAACAGGTTAATTGGATAACTAGAATTCTCTTATTCCCGTCGATTTTCAAGATGCGTTATCAATAACAAGAGGATTCCAGTCATGACCAGAAGAGATTATTTAGCCCTGTCAGTGCTGCTATTAGCGGGATTTGTCACTATTTTCGACTTATTTGTCGTCAACATTGCTATTACGAATATCCAAACACACTTACAGGCCAGCCTGTTTCAAATTACGCTGGTTATTGTGGCCTACGAAATCGGTTTCGGTTTATTGTTAATTACTGGCGGGCGTTTGGGCGATTTGTTCGGCAGGAGGAGGTTGTTTCAGTTAGGTATCCTTGCTTTTACTTTCACATCATTGCTCTGTGGTTTTGCGCCAATCATCAATTTCTTGATTATCGCGCGTTTCTTACAGGGAATTACCGCCGCATTATTATTTCCACAAGTCTATGCCTGTATCCGGGTTAATTTTGAAGGGGAAAAAAGCCGGCGGGCATTTGGGTTACTGGGAATGACGTTAGGGTTGGCTGCCATTGCCGGGCAAATTTTAGGCGGATGGATGATTTCTGCCAATATCTGGGAGTTGCAATGGCGCTCTATTTTCCTGATTAATGCTCCCGTTGGTGTGCTGGCGTTAGTGTTTTCCGGCTATATTTATGAAAGCAAAGCCCAAGAAAAAACGGAATTAGACTGGGGAGGCGTTATGCTTTCCAGCATCGGTATTTTTGCTTTGCTATTACCCCTGTTAATCGGCCCGGTGTTGAATTGGCCAGCATGGTGCTGGGGATTATTACTGCTAGCCTTGGTGACACTGTCACAGTTTGTGCGTCATGAAATGCGCTATGTCCATCAAGGAAAAACACCGTTGTTCAACTTTGATTTGCTGAAAAACAGGCAATTCCGGTTAGGCTGTTTGTTGGTTTTATGTGTCTACACAACGGCCAGCTCCTTCTTTTTGGTGTTTGCCTTATTTTTACAAAGCGGTGCGGGCCTGACTTCCGCTGAAACCGGATTTGTTTTCGCGCCGGCCAGCATAGGGTTTGTTTTGTCTTCGCTCAGCGCACCTTATTGGATTAAGCGGTTTGGCAATCGCGCCATCGTCACCGGTGCTTTGTGCTATTTTGTCTCTTTTATTGCGTTGGTTATTACCGTCGCTAAATTACAGTCAGGCTCCGGGCTGCTGTTACTTGTGCCAGTTTTAGTCGGGCTGGGTTATGGGCAGGGTTTTGTAATGACGCCATTACTTAACGTGGTGTTAACGTTTGTGAATATTCGATTCGCCGGAATGGCGGCGGGTATTGTTTCTACTTTACAGCAAATTGGCGCGGGGTTTGGGGTGGCGATTGTCAGTATTCTGGTTCAGTGGAAATTGGCTATTGCACAAGCATCTTCTTTTATCTCATATCGGGATGCGCTGGTCAGCAGTATGCTTTATAACGTACTGGCAACTTTTATGGTGTTTTATTTGCTGAAAATAATGCTTAACAATAAAGAGTGATCAACAACGGAATGCTTTATTATTTTTTATAATAATTATTTAAATATTAATGGCCTTTTTTTGATATGATTGATTTGTATCAAATAAAGATAAGTTAATTTTTATTCCGTATATAATCCGATATTCATTAATTGTTACTGCCAGATATAATAAGAAATATAAGTGTTATTTCAGATATATTATCATCATGCTTTCATTCAATTTGTTATTACCCGTCGTCTTTCGATGGTTATTTTATAATTATAATGTGAATAGGCATGAAAATATTGAAAACCATACCCCTGACTCAATACCAAAAAGAAGTTTATTATGAATCTCAACGTAATCCAGAAAGTGCCCAGTTCACGATATCCATAGCTAGGATATTAAAAAAGCAGGTTAACGTTGAGCAACTTGTTAATTCAATTAATTATTTTCTCAGCCAAGATGTGGCAGGCCGGTTGCGTATTGCAGAACACGCGGGCGCACCGGTTCAGCAAATACCAGAGGCTCACGTTAATCAGGTTAAAATCATCGATGCAGAAGGTGAAGCTGTTGCTGTTCTTTTCAAAAAATGGTCAGAACATGTTTTTAATCTGAAGGATAATTCGCTTCTTGACGTGGCTTTATTACGCAATCTGCAACATGGTGATATGGCGATATTTATTCGTGCCCATCATATCGTGTGTGATGGCTGGGGAATAAACCAAATAGCCAAGAAAATTGCCAAATGTTATTTTTCCGGAACTGATATTTCCAGAACCCGTATTTCAAGCTCTCGCATGACACAAAGCGATCAGAATGAAACCAATCCGGAAATATTGTCTCAAGATGATGATAAATATATCTCAGCTATTTTTGAGCAGGAAACGTTTCTGTCACAACCGGAAATAGAACAACAATTAACTGAATTAGCGACGTTTACACAGCGCCATGATCCGGTTCTTTTTAACCGGAGAAAGAAAACATCGCTTTCTCGCTTTTTACAGCACCGATATATATTGGCTAAGGATGATGTAACGAAAAGCCTTTCGCAAGGCATTAATCCTTATCAGATAATCATATCAGCGGTAGCCATTCTGTTGTCACAAATACATAACCATTCCCGGCTGATAATAGGCGTGCCGTTGCTCAATCGCCGTAAAAACCAGCTTAATATGGCGGGGCAGTGGGCAAATACGTTGCCATTACCCATCGAGGTAAAAGCAAACGATTCCCTGACTGAACTGGCTGGCCGGATTAAAACAGACACGACAAAATTAAAAACGTTTGAGCATATTCCGCTGGGGCGCTTAATGAAAGCGACGCGTTTGGTTAAGTCCGGCGGGGAAGCAAAACAGCCATTTTTTGATGTTACCGTATCTTATATTCAAACCTCGTTCACGGCGGCTTCCCGCGATCTCTATAACAGCGACAACATTTATTCAACGGCGACCGCCCATGAAGATGATGCGATTGCCATTCATATACATACTTACGGTGATGACGTTGCCGTTGATATCACTTGCGCAGAAGATATTTTCGATGAAAACGATCCGCTTGATGGTTTTACATTTGCAACGCTGGCCGCTTCGTTAGCGCGCATTTGCCAACAATTAATGGCATTTCCAACCCGAAAATTTTCGGAAATGAACTTTTCTTCGCCGGAAGAAACGGCGCAATTGGCGCTTTTTGAGCAAGGGCCGCATGTTGCTTTTTCACAGCAAGAGACATTATCAACATTATTTGATACTCAGGTTTTATTACACGGAAACCGAATTGCAATCACCGATTCTGCGCTGACTTATACTCAATTCCAGAACCGGATAGATAACAGGGTCACGGTTTTACTCAACGCAGGGGTAAAAAAAGGGGATATTGTTGCTATTTTGATGGATCGCAGCACGGAGATGCTGACGGCTATCTTTGCGGTATTAAAAGCAGGCGCGGCTTATCTGCCAATCGACCCGAATTATCCGCCGGAGCGAATTGATTATATGCTGGTGGATAGCGGCGTTACCGTTATTCTATCCGACGGCACACATCCGGCTTTAGCCGTTGAATCTTATACGGTGATTAACGGTCAGATTCAGCCAGATCAGGTGACAATAAAGCAGCAGCCGAATCTTTCCACGCCTGATTCTCTGGCCTATATGATTTACACTTCCGGCTCCACCGGAAAACCAAAGGGCGTAATGATCGACCATTATGCGGCGGTAAACCGGATTGAGTGGATGCAGCAACGTTATCCGCTGAACAGCACCGATGTGATACTGCAAAAAACGCCCATTTCATTTGATGTCTCGGTCTGGGAACTGTTCTGGTGGTCAATTTCCGGCGCATCTGTCCATTTACTGCCACCCGGTGCGCATAAAGATCCACTGGAAATCATCCATGCAGTCAATGCCCATCAGGTAACGACACTGCATTTCGTGCCGTCAATGCTCCAGCCTTTGTTAGATATTTTGCAAGCTAAACCTGAATTAGTGAGTAAACTGGCGAGCTTACGCCGGGTGTTCACCAGCGGCGAAGCCCTGCCAGCCGCACGGGTTAATCAGTTCCGTCAGGTTTTTTCTGCGTTTGGCCTGAATGCGCCAGCACTGATCAACCTGTATGGCCCGACAGAAGCGACGGTGGATGTCTCCTACTTTGAATTTTTGCCTGAAAATCAGGTGCCGGTCACGCGGATTCCCATCGGTTTTCCGATCAACAATATTTCCCTGAGAATCATGTCTCATCTTGGCACCCGGCAACCCATCGGAATTGCCGGTGAGTTACAGATAGGCGGCGTGGGTTTGGCGCGGGGTTATCACAATAAACCGGCATTAACTGACGAGAAATTTATCCGGGATAACGGGCAACGTTGGTATCGCACCGGTGATTTGGCCAGATGGTTATCGGATGGCAGCATCGAATATCTGGGCAGAATCGATAATCAGGTGAAGATCAGGGGCAATCGCATCGAATTAGGGGAAATACAAAACACGCTCGAACGCATTCCCGGTATTACTCAGGCGGAAGTATTGCCACAAACGAACTCGCATGGTGATACGTATCTTTGTGCGTACTATATCGTCAACGATCTCGTCAACGACCATGTTTTCAGCGACGATACCACCAGCAATATTGCCGATAACCCGCATTGGACGGCGGAAAAACTACGGGAAATTTTACTGAATTCGCTGCCTGATTTTATGATCCCACAGCAATTTTTCCGGGTGGCGTTTATTCCGCTGACACCCAACGGTAAAGCGGATCGTGGTGCGCTGAAGAAATTGGTGAATATCGAATTGCCCACCCGCCGTGCGGATGCTCAGACAGAAACCGAATGCCAATTAGCCGACATCTGGCAGCGGGTATTAAAGGTAGATCAGCTCAGCGTGCAGGATAATTTTTACACGCTGGGTGGAGATTCCATCTTAATGTTGAAAGTACGTTCTGAGGCTGAAAAAGCGGGTATCAACGTAACGCTGTCGGAATTGTCGCAATATTTAACGGTAGCGGAACTGAGCCGGCATATTGATATCAGACGTAAAACGTCAAATGCCATTACGCAAAATACGATGACACCGCCGCCAAGCGTCAGCACATTGGCGCCTTTTACCCTGATCAGCGAAAAAGATCGGGCGGTGCTTTCTCATTATGCCCATTCTAACCATACCTATCCTCACTATGCCGACGCCTTTCCGGCCACTCAGCTCCAGCTTGGCATGATATATCACAGCCAACAGAGTCAACATTCAGCGACTTATAAGGACGTTTTCCGCTATACGCTGAAAGGCCATGTATTGACAGATAACGCGTGGAGTCCGGCGATCTTTCGTCAAAGTGTGGCCGCAACCATTCAGCGTCATCCTGTGTTGCGTTCACACTTTAATCTGGCGGATTTCAGTGTGCCTTTACAAATCATTCATCATCATATCGATTCTGATGATGCGCTGGAGATTAGCGATTTCAGCACGCTGCCATTGGTTGAATCTGAACAGCTTATCAGGCAGTACATGCAGAAAAGCCATTGCCGGGATTACCATTTTGATCGCGCACCTTTGTATCGTTTCCATCTGTTTAGGACAGCAGAAACGACAGATCTGGTGCTGAGTTTCCACCATGCCATTCTTGACGGTGGCAGCGTGGCTAATTTAATCCATGAGCTTTTTTCCCGTTACCTGAATGAAGGTCACTATATTGACATTGACGAAAATAATGATGTTGCTCAAAACGAGTTGCCATCGCCTGCGCTGTACATTCAGGATGAACTTCACGCATTACAGGATCAGGAGCAGCGGGATTTTTGGCAGGCGATGTTTGCCGGGCTTCCCCGCACGCAGCTCCCCAGCTATCGTTTATATGAAAACCGTTCACCAGAAAAACGCGGGTTCACCAAAGCGGCAACCATTCCGGCAGAAATGGCGGCTAAGCTCAACGCACTGGTACAGCTTGAGCATGTATCCATTAAATCGGTTTTCTTTGCCGCACATTGTTTAACGATGACAATGCTGACCGGTCAGGATGAAATTGCCACAGGGCTGGTCACTCACGGCAGGCCGGATGTGCTGAACGCTGAGCGGGCACTGGGATTGTTCCTGAATACGCTGCCGGTGCGTTTCTCTGCGGTAGACAAAACTTGGAAAACGAGCATTCATGCGGTATTCAATGCTGAACAACGTCACGCACCCTATCGTAAATACCCGCTCAGCGCGATTCAGCAGGTGGCAGGCGACGGTGCAAAAATAAGTTCGGCTTTTAACTACATTCACTTTCACATCCTCGCCGAGGTTTTCAGCAACCCGGCGCTGTCGCTTGTCGGTTTTGAGGCGTTGGAAGAAACGAATTTTGAACTCCTGCACAATGTCATGACTGATTTCGTCACCGGTCAGTATCATCTGCGTTGTGACTTTGACGGCTCCGTGTTCTCGCACATGCAGGCTGAAACATATATGGACACTTATCTGTCTGTATTGAACAGCATGGTCAGTCAGGGCGATCAACCAGCGACGCTGAGCCAGCCATTGCCTGAACGCCGCCAACAAGGTAGCTTAAAAGACGACGGGTATATGCCCGTATTGACGATGATTGCGAAGAATGTACAGACACAACCTGATGCTATCGCCATTCGTCATCATGACCTGCAATGGAGTTATGAAAAGTTATGGTCAGAATCCGGCAAAATTGCAGCAGCCCTGATCAAAAATAACAGTGCGAAAAATACGCCGGTCGCGATTGCGCTTGAACGTTCACCACGGCTGATTGCCACCCTGATTGGCGTGATGAGAGCGGGTGGCGCGTGTTTACCGCTGGATCTGAGTTATCCGTCGCAGCGTATTGCAGCGATGCTGGAGCAGGCACAGCCGCAGGTGGTCATCGTTGATGAACAATCGGAAAAATGGCTCAACATCGCCACAGTATCGCCGCTGACGCCGGCGCTGAAAATAGATGCGTTATTAGTTGATCGATTAGTCGATGGATTCGCAGAAAATATGCCGGAACTCGCTGCCACAGGGGCAGAAATTTTACCCGAACAGCTGGCCTATTTACTGTTTACCTCCGGCTCAACAGGGCAGCCGAAAGGCGTGGCGATGCCACATCGTAGCCTGTCGAATTTAGTTATTTGGCAGAATTCAACCCAAAGCGGCAAAAATATCCATTCGACCTTGCAATATGCACCGCTGAGTTTTGATGTGTCATTTCAGGAAATTTTCGCCACACTGGCTGCTGGTGGGGAATTACAGCTTATCGCAGAAGATGAGCGCCGTGATCCTTTGCAACTGCTGCGTCTGCTCGAAACTTATCAGACAGAACGTATTTACCTGCCTTACGTGGCACTCCAGCAGCTTGCTGAAACCGCATCCGCGCTGGGACGTTACCCCAAGAGCCTGAAAGTGATTATTTCCTCCGGCGAGCAACTTCGGGTGACCGATGATATTCGTCTGCTGATTGGGCAGATTAATGCCATTCCTGAAAACGTAATTCCTGAAAACAGGTCTGGAAACAGGGTTATTCTCGAAAACCAGTATGGCCCGACAGAAACCCATGTCATCACGGCTTTTACGATGCAGGGTGATCCGGCGTCTTTTCCGGCGCTTCCTCCGATTGGAAAAAGCATCAACAATGCGGATGTGGTATTACTCAACAGTCAATTGCGGGAAGTCGCGCCGGGCGAACAGGGGGAAATTTATGTCCGTGGTTTACCGGTGGCACTGGGCTATTACCGTCAGCCAGCGTTAACCGCAGAACGCTTCATTTTGTTAAGCAATCTTTCGTTAAATGATCTTTTGATAAACGAAAATGATTTTTTGATAAACAAAAGCAATGAGCCGTTATATCGCACCGGTGATCTGGGTGTCAGGCTTAAAGATGGCAATCTTCTCTGTTTGGGCCGCAAGGATACTCAGGTTAAAGTTCGCGGCTATCGCATCGAATTAGCTGAAGTCGAACTGGCAATCTCCGGCACACCCGATGCCGGAGATGTATTGAAAGATGTTGCTGTCATCGTTCAGCAACACAGCGAAAATGATGCTTTTCTGGTGGCTCTCCTGATCGGGGAAAGAAATGACGCCCTGACGGCTCAGGTAGAGCAACATTTGTCGGCAACGCTGCCTAAGCATATGATCCCCTCTCAAATCATCTGGCTGGAAACATTACCTAAAACCCCCAGTGGAAAACGTGATGACGCCGCATTACGCGCCATATGGCATAGAAATCGGCGGAATACGGACAAACAGAACACAAACGCCCATCGCGATAGAGAGAACATTGCACCACAAGATCACTATGAGCAGATTTTGTGTGAGCTGGCGGCAGATTTACTGAAAATACCGCATTTACCTGTCCATCAGAACCTGTTTGATATGGGCGGAACATCATTAACTATCATGAGAATGGCGGTATTAGTCGAAAAACATTTTGCTATCAGCATACCTTTGTCGTTTTTCGTGAGCCATCCGACGGTTGCGCAGTTAGCAAGCTATATCAGAGAAAAACATCCCAGAGAAAAGGGCGGACAGCCTAAATTCAGCCCGCTGGTTCCTATGCGCACGGTTTCTTTCGCTACATCTCCAGCTTCCCCAACCAGAACGTCCGGCCATAAACGACCGCTGTTTTTTGTGCATCCGATGGGGGGAAATGTGTTGTCCTATTTGCGGTTAGTGAAACATTTTCCCGCAGATCAGCCTTTCTATGCCTTGCAATCTCATGGCGTGGATGCCGGTTCAGTGCCACTGAGCAGTGTGCCGGAGCAGGCCGCGAATTATCTGGACGCGATACGTCAAATTCAGCCACACGGGCCATATTCAATCGGCGGCTGGTCTTACGGTGGTTTTGTCGCTTTTGAGATGGCGCGCCAGTTAAAGGCACTCGGAGAAGAAACGGTTGATCTTTTCATTTTGGATACCGTTGTGGTTAACCCGGATGGACAGGAAAAAACCCATGATGAAGCGCTGTTGCACTGGTTTTTCTGGGAATTGTTGTGGCTTAACCAAGGGGCAACGCTGCCTGCACAGAATGTCCCGACGCACATGGCTTCGTTGCAGGAACGATTCGAATATATAACGGAACATGCCATTGCCACCGGCGCCATTCCGCAAGGCAGTTCCCGTGCTGTCGTGCAACGATTATTTGATGTGTATAAAACCAATTGGCAGGCGGCAGCGGATTATGCCGCTCATACAGCCGATATCGATATCACGTTATTGCATGCCACACGCCCATTGCCCGACGTACTGCGCGCCATGCACGATTCAGTAAAAAGCCAATATCGTGATGCCAAAAATGGCTGGGGAGATAAAACCACGGGGCATATTAATGTCATCGATGTGCCCGGCGACCATCTGGAAATTATGGAAGAACCTTATGTGGCAGAAGTTGCAAAAGTCATTCTGCAAGAAATGAATAGGTCATCTAACAAATAAACGTAGTTATACCTTATGGAGTTGGAGGAATTATGTCCCATCCCTTGAAAGTGATCATTATCGGAGCCGGTATTGGTGGGCTGACAGCGGCCGTGGTTTTACGGCAGCTTGGCCATATTGTTGAGGTTTACGAACAGGCTCCTGGTTTACGTACCGCCGGTTCTGGTTTATCCGTGATGTCCAATGCACTCGCGGCGTTATCGTCTATCGGTGTAAATTTGAAACTGGAGCAATTTGGCGCTCCGGTTAAATACTTTGAAATCAGAAACGCAAATAATCGCTTATTGCGCCGAATGCCTGTACCGGAAATCGCGGCGTCTATCGGGTTCAATAGCGTGTGCATCTCACGCAAGGCATTGCAGGAAGCATTATTAGGACAGCTTGACAAAAATATCATTCATGTCGGTGCGAAAATCACACAAATCATCGAAAATAACGATAGCAATGACGTGACTGTTCGTTTTGCGAATGGCAGAGAAACACGCGGCGATATCCTTATTGGTGCTGACGGGATCTACTCGTTTGTCCGTGATTATATTCAGGGAAGCCAGCCGGTTCGTCCTGCCAATTATATCTGTTGGCTGGCGATTACCCGTTATAACCATTCGCAAATCACGCCCGGTTATGTTTGCCATTATTGGGGAACCGGCAAGCGAGTCGGTTTGGTGGATATCGGCGGCGGGGAGCTTTATTGGTGGGGAACCGCCAATATGCCGACAGAACAAGCCCGCCGATGGCGGGGCAGTAATCGGGATGTTTTAGCCTATTACAAAGACTGGCCAACACTGGTGACGGATGTTATCGCCAAAACACCGACTAAAAATATCATCACCGTTCCGGCTCAGGATCGGCCTTTTTCGCCCCTTTGGGGCAAAGGCAAAATTACCCTGTTAGGCGATGCCGCACATCCTATGCTGGCGAGTCTTGGTCAAGGCGCCGGAATGGCTATCGAAGATGCCGCCGTTTTGGGGCATGTATTAAAACGATCTCGCTTAAAACAGGCAGGTGATCCGGTTGAGGCGCTGCGTCAATACGAAAAAAACCGCATTCCAAGAGCGGAAATGTTAGTTAATGCGTCAAAAATGCTGAGTGATGCGGAACAGGACGAGGGATTTTTTAACTGCCTGACGCGGGATTTGTCCTTGAAGTTTTTGCCCATTAACAAGACAAATCTGGGGCGATATTACGAAAAATCCATTATCTTCCCTACGGAGAATTTAATTTAGGCAGCGTATTTAATAAGCAAAAAAACTCGGCTAATAAGATGGGCCGAGTTTTTTACTTTCCTGAACGCTATAAGATAGCGTTACATACCATACTGTCACATACCATACTGATAGATTTCGAGTTCTTCCCCAACAGTCTCACGTACCTGTTTCAATGCTTCAGCATAAGATTTAAGTAACTTCAGCGCATAATGTACCCGGCCTTCAAATACGTCATCACTGCAAATTAAATCTGCCGAAATTAAATTCTTACCATTACGGAAAATTAAATGATCGGGCAAGAAACAGACATGGTTATTTTTAAATCCGGTCATCCGTAATTCTGACAGGGGATAAACGCCATTGATGCTGCCGGAGACACTGGCTAAAGATGTTACGAAGCATGGTCATTTCCCTTTTATACTCGTTGTTTTTGTTGAGTATATGAACGATTGGATTAAAATTCACGGCACATATATTTTCAAAAAGTATCTTTACGTAAAGATAAATTAAAGTAATAGCCTACTCAATTTTTATCAAGTATCTTTTTACAAAAATAAATGACCAAAGAAAAAAACGATAAGGGAAACAATATGAAGTACGATCACGTTGACCGTTTACTTATACAGTGGGAACAGCAGCGCCCGGATCTTGACCCATCTCCAATGGGCGTGATTGGGCGTTTATATCGGGTAAGTAAAATCATTGAGCAGCGGCTACAAAATACCTTCAAAGCTTATGATATCAGTGCGATTGAGTTTGATATTCTTGCCACCCTGCGCCGTTATAACAGCCCCATCACACCTACTGAAATGTATCAGTCTGTGATGCTGACATCAGGCGCAATGAGCACCCGAATTGAGCATATGGTAAAACGTGGGCTGGTTGAGCGCGAAGCAAATATGAAAGACCGCCGTAGCTGCAAAATTTCGTTAACGTCTGAGGGAAAAGCGCTTATCGATAAAGCGGTTGAAACGCATCTGGAAAATGAAAGAACTATTCTGGAAGCATTATCGGATCAACAACAAGAACAACTGTCGGAGCTATTGCGTCATTGGTTATTGGTGAATGAATCTGCTCTTTAGGATTTCTCCGATATTTTTTGTTTCATAAAAAGTATCATTTTGAAAAGAAATTTCTTGATGAATCATTAAACGATGTGAAGAAAAGATGATTAACGCGTTGACCAAAAAAACCAAGGAAAACTTTGCCCTGACAGAAGACAGGGCAAAGTTCGATATTAAAGAATGAATGATTAGAATTTCACATTCAATCTGGCCCAATACGTGCGGCCCGGTTCATTGACTGATGTGTTGGCAGCATAACCAAAGCCACTGTATCCTGCCAGATTAAGATGCTCGCTATACGTTTTATTAAAAATATTATCAACGCCGGTGCTGATCTGAATATTTTTAGTGATTTTATAGGCAGCATTGGCAGAGAAAATCGCAAAACCTGCACTGTGGTCGAAATCTTTTCCGACAACATTCCCCTCATTGATAGCCACCCGGTTCTGGTTACTGACCAGACGCAGCAAACCGCTGCTAGTCCAATTGCCATGTTCCCAGTTCAGCCCTAAACGCGCTTCCAATGGTGGCGTTTGTGGCAACGGACGATGGTCTGACGTATTTTTTCCCCAGGAATAAGCCAGACTTGCATCGGCTTTCCAGTTCTCATTCAGGCGATAAGCTGCACCCATTTCGCCGCCGAAAATAGTCGCATCGACGTTATTAACGTTACTGACTTTGCTGGCTTTACCATCGTTAATATAATGGAACAGAACAAAATCATTAATCTTGCCGACATAAGCAGAAACCCAGCCTGTCAGATTTTGATCGTTATACTGTGCCCCGATATCTAACTGCGTAGTTTTTTCCGTTTTCAGATCGTTAAAAAAACGGCCTTTAGACGCGAACAGCTCCCAGTAATCAGGAAAACGCTCGGTATAACCGACGCCCGCATAAAACATCACCGGCACGTCTTGCAGATTATGTTCATAACGGACAAACCCCGCCGGTAATGTATCAGTCCGCTCTTCATCCGCATTTTGCTTTTTGCTGTTCTGCATATAGTGATCGACCAACACACGATCTAACCGCGCACCGCCGATAACTTTGCTCTGCTCATTCGCATTCCAGGTCAGCTCACTGAAAATACCATAATTGCGGTAACGGGCATCTTTTTGTGACTGATTACGATGGGTATTGGTCTGCATATCCATACCGCTTTGCAGTTTGAAATCTTCCCAACCCCATGTCCCCATCATACGCCCGCCGAAAGTCCGGCGATCTAATTGATGAGACATTTTCATACCGCCCATATTGCTATGATCCATGCTTTCATGACCCATGCTTTCATGGTTCATATTCCCGTGCCCCATAGCGCTATGGTCCATGCCGTCATGATTCATCATAGGCATTCCATGTGACATGGACATCATATGACCGCCGTTATGCCCCTGATGCCCGTCGCTATGTTCCATTTTCATGTCTGGCTGGGAAGGGCGGGACAGGTTATCCATCACATGGGTCGTTGAATTGTAATAAAAATTAGTTTCGAACTTTTCAAACACATCACTGATATTGGATTTTTCAAAACGGGCGCCCAGACTTTCGCGCTTGAATTTGGAACCATCCATTGGGCGACCGGCGTAACGGGCTTTTCCATCCCCCTGTCCGGCGCTTAACTCCAGCAATGTATCGTTATCCGGTGTCCAGCCCAGCGCAACATCGCTATTCCATTTTTCCCAGTGGGAAGGCACGCGATTGCCATCGCCATCCTTATAATCATTCGAACGGGATTTATTACCGATAAAGCGCATGTAACCATACTGGTTGCCGAAACTCAGATCGGCGTTACCGTCCCAGCGGCCATTAGAACCGGCCATTGTACTGACATGCCCCTGCGCTCCAAGCGCTGAAAACTGAGGTCTTACGCGCTCAAAACGGACCGTTCCTGCTGAATTTCCCGCGCCCCACAGAACGGTTTGCGGGCCTTTCACCAGACTCAATACATCATAACTTTCCGGCGAAATGTAAGAACTCGGCGCATCCATACGTGACGGACAAGAACCAAGCACTTCACCATCATCAATAAGCATACGCAGGCGAGAGCCAAACATGCCGCGAAACACCGGATCACCGTTAGTTCCGCCATTACGGATTTGGGAGAAGCCGGGAATGGTTTTCAGATAATCGGAACCATCACTGGCGGGTACAGGCTGGCGAGGTGTTTTCAGTGATGAGAAAACATTGAGTGGAGAAATTGCCGGCGCTGTTACGGTGATAACCGATTCATTTTCATTCACAGTATGCGCATCTTTTACTGCTTCTGTTTTGATGGTTTCAGCGTGATCATCGGTGGCAGTATGATCTGTAGCCGCAATCGTGCTGGTGGGAATAAACAATGCGATCGCTAAAGCTGCTGTCAGCGGAGATACACGAAAGTTTTTTATGTGTTGAAAATGAGATTGAATATGAGACATGACAAATATCCTCAATTAACAACAAATTCTATTTTTTGAATTTGTCTTAAAGCAGTACTGATTCGCCTTAAATAGAGAAAAGGTTTAAGGCAAAAAATAAAATTTCTATTTTGCAGTAAACAACTTAATTAAGAGGAGGCGCGCGTGGCTGAGACTCGCCATAAAACAGCCGAATAATCGGACCAAAAAAACGGCGGGCTGGTGGAGCGCGGGAAATCGTTAACGCCAATAAAATAAAAGCAATAAACGTTCCCGATAATAGCGGCAGGTTAATTAATAACTGGCAATAACCACAAGCAATATCATCCATCAATCCCATATGAACATGGTCGGCACCATGATGACCCATGCCGCCAGATGAATGTGACGTTTGATGGAGTTCGTCATTTTGCATATCAGGCATCGACATACCCTGAAATGCTGCACTGCTATCACCTTGATTGTTCTGTGTATGGTTGCTACGACTGTGCTCCAGTGCTTTTGAGATCACCGGAGCGACAAAAAGCATCAAAATCGCCAATAAAGCGATTAATGCCAGTGTCCGACGCTGTGATAGGTGAAAAAGCGAGAATGACAAACTAATAACCCAGAGCAACTTTAATCATTGGGCGTTAATCTTACTGTATTTTCACTGCCCTTGTTCAATTATTTTTGAGGATAATTTCAGGATGTTTATTTTGTGGCCTGATTGAAAAATTCACGGGCGAATTTAATTAAATTGATAATAAATGATGGTCAAAAATTAGATAACTGTGTTAGAAATCAGGGTATTTTTAAATACGATAAAGGTGATTAAAATATGACACATCATGATATAGAAATAGTTCAAAACAAATATCAGACAGCAGGTAACTGGCTGTTTGGTGATTCTCCTGAGATGCAAGATTCACTTGCTGACTTGGTTTTCAAAGGCATTAAAACGGCTACCAGCTGCTCATTTGCTTCTTATCAGCAAAGTGGAAGCAACATTTCAATCGGTAACAAGCATCTTGTTTTGAACAGCCAAAACAAACCAATCTGTACTGTCAGAATCATAGCATTGCACTTAATCACGTTTTCAGAAATGACAACAGAACTTGCCTGGAAGGAAGGGGAAGGCGATAGATCGGTTAAACACTGGCAACAGGAGCATCAAAGTTTCTTTGAGCGAGAAGGGGTATTTTTCCCTGAGATGGAAGTTGTCGTTATTGAGTTTGAAGTAATCGACTTACTCTAAGCAACTTGTTCTAAACAACTTGTTCTAAACAAATAGAATTGTTTTTCTCAAGAACTCCGCTCAAGAGTTCCATTGTCGGTAACTCTATTACCTGCTTCGAAAATAGCAGGTAATAGAATGGATAACAGCTACGGATTTTCGGTTTTCACTAATCTGAACTGGATGCACGTTGTACTTTAAGTAGCAAATCGCCGTGAACCAAAAACACAGAAGATAATACCAACGGTAACAGCAACCATCATCAAACAGAGAAGTGATTTTGTGCCTCATCAGAATTATCCCCGTATATATTGAACGGGGATTCACGGATAATTTAAATTCAGCTTAGATAGAAGAAAAAATTATTGCAGAGAAAGCAATTCCTCGCGGCTAAGACCGGTACTTTTCATAACTAATTCAATACTGACGCCATTTTCTAATAGGTTACGTGCAATATTTATTGATGCCCGTTTTTCACCGGTTTCTATTCCCAGTTTCCGGCCTTTGTCTTGTAATCGTTGTGCAATATTCATTATCACCTCTCGATGGTTATCTACCTGCTCAGTAATTTGCTGGACTATTTGTTCAAAATGGACTGAATCCACGATGATAAACAGATAATTAAGAATAGTTTCAATATCGTGACGGCTATTATAATTGCGCTTCAGTGCTTGTGCCAGTAGTTCTGT
Organism: Enterobacteriaceae bacterium; assembly: GCA_031253755.1. Lineage (GTDB taxonomy): Bacteria > Pseudomonadota > Gammaproteobacteria > Enterobacterales > Enterobacteriaceae > Xenorhabdus. Next base: position 1,652 of record JAIRVT010000103.1, on the reverse strand, counting down.
TGTGGCCTGAAAATCTTCTCGCATATTTTTATGTTTCATTGCCAGTTCCATCACGGCGATTTTTCGATGATTCACTAATTCATTATCATCAATGACTGTTAAATCAATTAACGGGAACGGGTTAAAATATATTTCCTCTGCCAGATTGGATAACGAAAAACATTGTGTCCAATTCTGGTGATAAGGGTAAGGGCTACGGTCACCGTGATAAAATAAAATGGGCACAACCAACGGCAATGTTTTATTGCCCTGTTGTAAATGCTGATTCATCGCCATAAACGAATAATAGATCATTCGCCATGCCATCATTTTATCCGGTGTGGATTGATGTTCCACCAGTACATAAATATAACCCTCACCTTGTTGGGTTTTTACCGAATACAGTACATCAGACATTCTTGAGCGTAATTGTCGATCAATAAATGATGAATTAATCAATTCTAACGTACTGAAATCACACAGCTCCTTGATTTTTTCAGGCAAATGAATATCAAAAAAATCATGAGCGTTTTCAATCTGAACCATGATTTTTTTGAATGTTGCATCATGAGGTGTTTGGGTTATTTTTTTATTCTTCATAAATTCCTTTTCGCATTTTTCCCGGTTATTAATTTCACCTGTTCTATTCTTATCTATTTTTAGACCTTAGAGTTACTTTTCATTCGTATTTGCGAGCCATCACGCAAATGTTGATGGATTGTTATATTTTGGCAATATTTAACTTTTTAATTAATTCAGAGTGATCTACGATGCCATTTCATTATTCAACTAAGTTGATAAGGTATTGAATTTAAAAATATCACAAGGTAATTTATCTATCGATATTTTTGACAAATCATGGAGAAGGAAACAGGGAGGTTAATTTTGCCAAATAGAGAAAAAAATCCTAATCATGACTCGTTATTCAAATATTGTTTAACGGAACCTGAAATGGCCAGAGATTTTTTATCTTTTTATTTGTCTGAGGAGGTCCGGGTATTGTGTGATTTGACTACGCTGAAATTAGAATCCAGTAGTTTTGTGGATCAACAATTACGTCAATTGCACAGCGATATGCTGTACTCAGTTGAAACAACTCAGGGAAATGGCTATATCTATTGTTTAATTGAACACCAATCCACGCCTGAACCGTTAATGGCTTGGCGTTTGATGTACTATGCGATGTCAGCGATGGCAGCTCATTTGAAGAAAGGGTATTCTGAATTGCCTTTAGTTGCCCCTCTACTTTTTTATCATGGCAATATTCGGCCTTATCCTTATTCAAACCGTTGGCTGGATTGTTTTGCATTTTCTGAACGGGCTACTAATTTATACAGTCAGCCTTTTTCATTGATTGATCTCAGCGTGATTAGTGATGAAGAAATCATGACACATAAAAGTATTGCTTTATTAGAAATGGTGCAAAAACATATTCGCTGTCGGGATATATTGGAATGGCTTCCTCAATTAATACAAATTATTAATGCAGGGCATAATAGCGTTGAACAGCGCAATGTTATATTAAGATATATTTTACTGAATGGACATACACTGAATCACCCCCAGCTTGTCCATCAACTAATCGAACAAACTCCGGAGAATAAAGAAATGGTAATGACCGTTGCAGAACAACTTAGGCAAGAAGGGCGTATTGAAGGTATAGAAAAAGGCAT
>JAIRVT010000076.1 GCA_031253755.1 Enterobacteriaceae bacterium | reverse complement strand
TGCGTAAATAAGGATAAAGATCTCACAACAAATGCTAAATTTGACTATTATAATTACTGATTTACACAGTGAGCCGGAGTGAATATGAAATTACGTAAAAAAATTGAAAACCTGATTGAGTTGAATGAAGATGCAAAAGTTGCGGCAGATAAAATATGCCAGCTTTTTGAAAAAGAAATCTCCGAGAGTGATTGGTTTGATGAAGATGAATTAGATGAACTCATTACTGAAATATTTGGTGATGATAGTGAAGAAAATGATGATGAGGATGACTTTTTTTCATAGCGTAGCGCCGCTAAGTAAACGGAATATCAATAACTCATTAAACCATAAGCAATAACCAACAAGGCCACGCAGTGCACAGCCTTGAGTTTCAGTGTGTAAATTTAAATTGATTATTTCCAAGTTAGGGTGACCTTAAGGGAGTTTCCTACGTTGTTTTTCAATAAATCGTATAGTTTTCCTGCATCATTGGCATTTTTAAAAGCATACCCATAACCAATATTATACTTTCCATCATCATGCAGGGCAGGATTCCACTTTGTATTTAATTCAATCAAAGATAAGCTGACTACGGAATTCCGCTGACCACGTTGCTCTTCGGCGTTTAGCTATCTCGCCCTGTCATCATGAATGAGAATATAGAAATCTTGAATATTTTCAATTCTCGTATTATTGGTGGATTGCAGCCCAGTTAATGCACCTAAAATAGGGTGGAATTGCGAAAAACGTGTTTTTTCCTGTGCGGGTAATCCATGTAGGTGTAAATTTAAATTTTGTTTAATTCTCGATCTAAATCATTTGTATTATGAAACTATTTCCGTCAAATTATTTTTATTTCCCCGGTAAATTTTCTAACGATGCCATTTTTTGATTTCTTTTCAGTAAATATTGACTCAATGAAATCATAAAACCGCCTGAAAGTTGCCTGAATTGTGCCGTATAAAACCGCCGCAAACCCGCAAAAACACTCACCCTAACGCAAATTAGATTAATTTTATTTATATTTTTCCTGCAACTAAAAACCTTTCTACTATACTCCAAGAGGTAGTGAGAAATCCCATGCCTTGTCGCGCGTCTATATCGTCAAAGAGCATGAGGATATTAACCAACAATTAACTTAATTTTAATTTAAGGATGTGAGGTTTCTTATGTTTAACAAAAAAAATCTCGTGTTAGCGGGTTTAACAGGTGCTGTGTTAGCGTTTTCTGGTGGGGCAGCAGCAGCAGGTGACTTTAGTCAGGGGGCCGATGCTTGTACTAGTGCGGCCCTTTTAAAAGGTATTACAGATGGAATGGCGCCTGAAGGAGTAACTCAACATTACGCTGAAAATGCAATACATTGCTTAGGGCCGATTTCTAATGATCTCTATGGTGAGCAGAACGAGGCTCTTGGTCTAAAAAGAGGCTTTTTAGACGCAGTCGGTAACGATTTGTATACAAAAGGTCAATTCTCACAAAGTGATTACCTAAAAGATAAAGCACTTATAGATGTCTTATCGCAACTGCCGGACTTCCTCTACACCAATGGATTTACTGACGAAAATGGAAAAAAAATGGGTGTGGCAGATATCATCAAAGCGTTGGATGGTAAAGCAACCCGTGCATTAAATGCCACGCATGGCATACAAAATGCCGCACATGGCATACAGCAAGCACAGGACGATGCAACCGAAGCATTAAATTCTGTAAAACAAGCAAATGAAAACATAGGAAAGTTAGACAGAAGAGTCAGCGACTTAAACAAAAAAATGGAAAAAGGCTTAGCCAGTTCTGCGGCCATATCCAGTTTGTTCCAACCGTACAATGTCGGCAAATTTAACTTTACCGCAGGCGTTGGTGGTTATAAGAATGAAACTGCATTGGCTATCGGTTCAGGTTATCGCTTTACTGATTTAATCGCGGCAAAAGCGGCGTTAGCCACCAGCCTTGATAGCAAACCTGAAGTGACCTATAGTGCATCTGTTAACTTCGAATGGTAATCCATAACTCTGCTATTATCTGATTCTATTGAATCAATAATCAGTTATCAGCGGCGGCTAGGTATTTTAGCCGCCGCTTTTCATTCGGTAAAAACTCAACAGGGCGACGGTTATATTTATGTTCCGGTTGAGCATCAGTCCGTTTTTTCAGGCGGGTAAGAGACTAAAACCGTGAAAATTATGACGCGATACAATATCAGCCCCGCAGCCAGAACCAACCGTTTATTGCTTCCCGATAACCGCACAATTCATTGGTACGAGTGGGGGCCAATAACAGGCAAACCACTTATTTTTTGCACCGGTGCCGGAATGAGTGGCTCATTAGGTTTCGGGGAAAAAACGTTGGAGCGGTTAAATATCCGGCTAATCGCGCCGGATCGCCCCGGATTAGGCTTTTCATCCCAACACCCGGCAAAATCGCTGGTCAGTTTTGCCGATGATGTCGCGGAAATACTGAAATACCTACGTTTACAAAATCACGATTTACCAAAGTGCATGGTATTAGGCTTCTCTCAGGGCGCGGTATTTGCCATCGCGTTGGCAAAACGGCTTAACGTCACCGGTCTGGCTATCGTTTCCGGGCAGGATCAGTTCAGTTATCCGGCAACCCAAAAGCTGTTACAGCAGGAACTTTTCAACCTGATCAAACAGCGCAATGAAACACCAGAGCAGTTTAAACAGTGGATCTGCGACAATATTACGTCCGGCTGGCTGCTGGGTTTTATTCTGGCGACCAGTTCAGAAGTGGATCTTGAATGCTATTCGCAGCCGGATTTCTTATCCGCTTACCGCCAGTGCCTGAGTGAGGGGCTTTCTCAAGGCGCAGAAGGTTATGCGCAAGATTTGCTTATCACGTTCGGGCAATGGCCTGTTTCCCCTGAAGAAATCAGCTGCCCTGTGCATCTGTGGTATGGCAAGCTGGATGCCAGTACCGTTCATTCCCCGGATTTTGGCGCAACCTTATCAAGGCGTTTTCCTGCGGCAGAATATTTTTTGCTGGAAAAAGAAGGCGGGTCTTTGCTGTGGAGCAGGGCAGACAGCATTCTGGAAAAATTAGCGCAGGCCTATGCCGAAGAGAAAAAATAACAAGTAAAAATTGATAGTCTATTTTTTTCTGATATTGCAGAATTAAGCTCAACGTTTTGATTTTTTTGATTAAAAAAGGTTCAGCAAATGAAAAAAGATCGCCAGCGAGTCCGCAATATCAGCGAAAAATTCTTATCCGATAACTGGTACACCCTCAAAAAATATACCTTCGAGTTTTTACGCAGTGACGGGACATGGCAGGAGCAAAACCGCGAAGCCTATGACCGTGGCAATGGCGCAACGGTGCTTTTATACAATAAAGCGAAAAAAACGGTGGTGTTAATCAATCAATTCCGTTTGCCCGTCTATATTGCCGGTGATTCCGGTTTTTTGATTGAATCCGCAGCCGGGTTACTGGATAACAGTTCACCGGAAGCTCGCGTGATTGCAGAAGCAGAAGAAGAGACCGGTTTTAAGATAACGCAGGTGGAAAAAGTGTTTGCTGCTTATATGAGCCCCGGCGCCGTTACGGAAAAAATCCATTTTTTCATTGCTGAATATTCTGATGAGAACCGTCTTAATGCCGGCGGTGGGATCGCCGATGAGGGCGAAGATATTGAAGTGCTTGAATGGCCATTCGAAAAAGCGCTGGAAGCGATAAAAACCGGCGAAATCATTGATGCCAAAACGATTATGTTGCTACAACATCTGGCGTTGAAAGGTATTTTGTAGAAACCCATCAGGTTGATGATGCTGACTTCAAAACCCGGCATCATCAATAGGCTTTGTTTTTATATTGTTGCTTGTTCCACAGGGTTCGTATTACGGAGCAACGAGATATCGGCTGGCGATCCCCAACCGGTTCAGCGTATTCATCATAATTGCCAGCCACTCAATGGCAGCGATCTGCGGTTCATCCCATAATTCCGCTGCTTGTTGATAAACAGGGTCCGGGATATGGTCATGCTGTATGGTTGTTATCGATTCAACTAATAACAATGCGGCGCGTTCTTTATCGGTGAAATATGCTGTTTCCTGCCAAGCTGCAAGCAGGGCGATTTTATCAATGGATTCATTGCACTGTAAGGCATCTCTGGTATGTAACCGGACACAATAGGCGCATCCGTTAATCTGGGAAATGCGCAGTTTTAACAGATGGCATAAGCCTTCATCAATTCCGGCAGATAAAGCGGATTTATCCACTTCATCATTGAGTGATTTTAGTTGGTGATAAATATTGGGGAATGTTTTTGTTAAAGAAATACGAGTCATAATTTTCTATCCTAATCGGTAATTAAGAGAAAAGTATCATAGAATAGATAGGTGTCATTTTTTGACACCTTTTACCCGTTTTATTTCGATGGATGATAATGATGAAAAAAACATTGCGACTACAACAGATGCAACTTTTTTTACAGGGCAGGCAGAAAGTCACTTTAAATGAACTGATGCAGGAATTTAATTTATCCCGCAGTAGTGCAATCCGGTATATTGCCGCTCTGGAAGAGTTAGGTGTGCCTTTATATGCCGAACGGGGCAGAAACGGTGGATATATGATTGCGCCAACCTATCGGTTAGCGCCGCTCCGGTTTAGTGCAGATGAAATTCAGGCAATGTTATTTGCGATTTCAGGAATGTATGTCCTGCAATCCACACCTTTTAATCGGCAATTCCGCAGTATTGCCGAAAAATTAAAGCAGGTTCTGCCTCATGATGAAAAATTAAGAGGTGAAAAATTACGCAAACATTTAGGCGTGATTAGCGCAAAGCAACTCAACCCGAATAAACATTTGGATCGATTGTTATCCCATATTCTGCAACAGGAAAACCTGTCACTGACTTACGGTGACAAAGCCATTTATATCTACCCGATTGCCCTGTGGTTTGGCGCCGGAAAATGGTTTTTAGCCGTGTTTGATTATGGTGAACAGGATTTGCGCGTATTGCGTTGTAATGAAATCAGATCTTTTTGCACGACGACAAAATCATTAACTGCCCCTGAAAATATCTGCCTTGCCGATTTTAATTTTCTTAATTTTGATAAGTTACGACAGGAAAAACAACAACATTACTTCCAGTTAAAAATAAAAAAATCAGGCATTGAACATTTTTATGGAAAACCGTTATCGCATATTTCCCTGCAATGTATTGATGATAAACAGGTGATTATTTCAGGTTATTATCATCAGGAAGAATTGAATTATTTGTTGGATTATATCAATGGTTTTTCTCAGCATTTAGTTGATATTGAACCAAAAAGTTTAAAACATAGGTATATTAATGAGGTTAAAACGAGATTGAATTTCATAGAATGAGAGAAAGCGAACAATAATAAGTCAGTGAGTAAATCGACAGGCGAAATAAAAACCCGTTGTTATTTTTATTTTATTTATTGGCAACAAAATAAATTATACCTCTCTTCATAAAACAAGCTTGATTTATGATTCCAATCAGACCATCCTTACGGGCATAAAATTTTATTTAGCCTCTAATTACGCAATTAATTGATCTTATTCATATTTAATATTTTTCATGTATTTTTATCTCATTGAGCTGGCTGTTTATATTTCCACGCGCAGAGGATAAATATTATTTTCATTTTTAATTTTGGTGTAAATATACAGATAATTACGTTGATTTTTATATAGTTATTCTGTTTTTTCACAATAATTTATTTTTTCAATTAGTTATTTCCATGATCAATTATTTTAACGGGCATTTATTTTTACAGCTGTTTTTATAATTATTGCAGGATAATGAGTTAGTTAGCCACCGGGGTTAAATAATGCTGAAGAAAGCATAAAAATAACCCCATGTAATTTAACAAATTAGGAAAAATAATGATGAACTTTGATAAAGATATTTATTATTTGGGTGTCGGAGCTCAACTGCTCAATAGTTCCGATACAGTAAATACAGCCAAGTTGACTATAACTGAGGGTGATAAAAAGGAATACGTTGTTACTGGCTCTGATGATAACGTTTTTGTTTTAGACAGAATTCATAATCCAGACAAAAATACGATTGAAATATCGATAAAAGGCTTGTCAAAAGGCGGTGGGTTTATGATGGGTACGCATCTGCAACCACCTTCAGATCAAGATGCTGCCAGTGTTATTGTTTATGATTGTAAGGTTAAAATAAAACAACCTGACAATATTAACCATCTTCACCCGGATGAAAGCGCCAAATTTAGTATTGATTTTGCCAATACGGATGTGGGGTATTCTAATCCGACATGGCAGGTTGATGATAAAACCATTGCCAATATTGATGCAAAGGGAGAATTGACAATATTGAAACCGGGTAAGGTGAACGTTAAATTAATTCTGTCTTATAATGGCATTGAATTTTTCGATGACGTCGCCGTTAATATTGCCGTTCCGCCTATTTCATTTGATAAAGATGAATATCTTATGGGCATCGGTGGGCATTTGGTCAATAAAGCGGATAGTTCAACGCAGGCGACGATAGATTTTCACGGTGTTGACTTTAGCCATTATATTGTCGAAAGCTCAGATGAATCGGTATTTACCGTTAAAAAGTTACCTGATAGTGGCCAATTAGGTTCAGTGGCATTAACCGCGGTCGGTAAGGGTAAAGCCCAACTTACGGTGAAAAATGATAAAAGTATTAAAACGGTTCCGGTTGAAATACTCAGTAAACATGTTTCTATTCTAGATTTCTTTGAGCTTCATGTTAATCAACTGACTCGTATGAAATTAGATGTGTTTACCGATGTTGGTTACAGTAACCCGGAATGGAGTATTATCGATGGCGATAAATATGCCAGCATTGATAATTTAGGCCTAGTCAGGCCAAAGGAACAGGGAAGATTCCGCGCTCAGGTTATTGTCACGTATAGCGGCATAAAATTCAGTGCATTCAGGGATATTATTATTGCGCATGAAATTTCATCGGTAAAACCCATTATTCTGACTGACTTACCCGAAACATATAATTATTCAGAA
>JAIRVT010000048.1 GCA_031253755.1 Enterobacteriaceae bacterium | reverse complement strand
TTCGCCACTTTCGGGTAACGTTCGGCGAATTCTTTCCCCATCTCCCGTAAGTAAACCAGTTCACGATTGTAATATTCCAGCAATTTGCTATCCATGAACATTCCCCTCGGTTGCGGTGTCTTGTCAGGCGCTGGCGCTATTGAATAGAGAAATAGCCGGTTTCCAGATCAATATCGCTGCGGAACAGAAATTCGATTGGCCACGGAATGCACCATAAAAAGCCTTTAATTTCGATTGACAATATGTTGTACAGCGTTTGGGAGTGAATATCGGAAATACAGGTGATTTCAAGATTATCGGGGATAATGCGTGGCTCAAAGGTATGTATTGCCCGAATGATTTTATGCTGGACATCTTCCCACTTGATATCGGACATATTTTTACCCGCTAACGGTACCAGACCGAAGTTATACACCGAACGGCGGATTTCCGGGAATAAGGTCAGATCCTGATCTGCTTCGCTATTGATGCTGTTGAGTAACCACTGTAAATCCCGTCGCAGGTTTTGGCGTAATGTCCGGTTTGATATCAGGTAGCTAATGCTGGCCTCTTTTTTCTTCATGGGATCATTATCAGTGAGTTTGTCCAGCAGGGAAGGCTGCATCCTGTCTCTGGCGGTGATTCGGCTGCTGTTACGACGATGAATATAACCACCATGTATTGAAATTGTGCTGTCATTCATGATTTACCTAGAGAAAGAATACGGAGGGAATGTGTTAATGCGTCTATTTTTGCTTGGATTGATTGTGTGATTCTTTATATTTATTCACTTCATTTTCATAAGACTGTAGAAAATTCTCACCGAACAGAACCGCGTTTTGCTCAAATTCACTGATCACTTTTTGATGGTATTGGGTCAGAAATTCCCACAATGCGGCTTTGTAGGTTGATGATAAAGACAAACGCGGCATTCCTCTTTCATCTCTGGCTTTTTGCTCAAGTATGGCGGGGTGGAAGAGTTGCAGGATATCTGCTGTTATCGCCCGGACACCGGCTATCATACCCAACTGATGTGCCTGTAGCTCAATTAAGATATCGCGGGTTGCCTGCTCAGCAGGCATAAACCCCGGCATGTGTTCCCCAAACATTTGTACCAGAACAGACTGGCCGGAGGGTAATAATTTAAACGGGTTATTGGCATCAAGGCGCATTTGCGTCATCGCTGCATCGGCATCCCGTTTGAGCAGGGTGCGTGAAGCATTGAGTGCGACAATCCCTTGAGACAACTGGCTGACAAGCTGGCCTAACTGATACATGCGCTGTTGATCAAATCGTGGATAATAAAGACCCTGTAGCTTCATGCCTGCCAATAACGAGGTCAGTAATTTTCCTTCCAGCATACATTCTTCTGTCTGAGAGCAATCGGAATGCGTATTTTCGCTATTCTGATACTCGCTGTGTGCATAGTTTATCGGGTCGATATCAAGGCGCCCGTTAACATCATTGTTGTTGATAAAAGAGGCGGATTGCGGTTTTTTTGCGTCCATATTTTTTGGAATCGTTTCTGGAATCGCTTCTGAATCGGCTTTTGGTCTGCTTTTTATTGTGTCGGTTTGGGTATGACTGTTGGCTAGATTCTGACTCAATACTTTCGATAAGATTTCGGTTGCAAAAAGTGGTGGCAATGCAGATGCAAACGGATCTTCGGATATCGTCGGGTTTTCGGGCGCGGTCAGCGGGACAGCGTTGCCTAACATTAAATCAAGCGGGTCATCAGGTGGGAATAAAGTAGTGGGAGTCGGGTCATTCAGGATATTGTCCTGCTGGAAAAAAGAATCTGAATCAAACATCGTCAGCGGATCGATGGCTTGCTGCTGTAGCGCTTCCAGACTGGTGATTGCTTTAATTTTTGTCAGTGGATCTATCGGATTGCGTTCATTATTTTCTTGTGCTGGCTGCCTGAACAGCGGGTTATTGTCATTTTCTTCCGCTCTCTTTTCTGCGGATATAGATTCTGCGGATATAGCTTGCTGCTTATCGGGTGTTGGCGACATATTCGTGGATATGAGAACCTGTTCCAGTTCATCCCAGACAGAATTGGGAATATCTGACTGAACGGTATCCGCTTGTTGTTCCGTATTAATCATCCGGCTGGACGCCTGTGGTGGTGAGCTTTTACTGACATCCATCGCCTGAATCTGATAACTGCCAATACTCAAAATATCACCATGACGGATCTCAACCTGCCGATCCGGTGCCAGCGGTAGGGTATTCAGCAAAATCGCAGAAGCCGAACCCCGGTTGGTGATCCGGCATTCTCCCTCAACAGAAAGGGAGACAATCGCCTGAAGCCGGGCAATCTTCTGTTCTTCATCGGGCAAAACCCAGTTATTCCCTTCACAGCAGCCGATAGTGCCCCCCGGCGGTGAAAAATCATAACTGAGTTGTAACGGTTGATTGATGCCGGTGTTTTTAACAATGGTGAATCGCATAGGCGTGCATTCCTATTGTTGATAAGGAATTATTATTGATAAGGATAATGATTCAATAAGGCGAGATTGGATGAAAATAACCTCCCTGTGAAACAGGGAGGTTATTATTAGGACAGTTCATAGGAATATTATTTTATTTCGTTAGTGGTAACATCCCACTCATAAGTAACTTCAGCTCCTTGATCACCTGAGTCGAAAGCTTGAGGAAAGTAACTTTCTTTCATGGTCTTGGCGGTTATATATAAATTGAAAGCAAATTCTGCACAACCAAATGTGAGCTCTCTGGCTGTAATCATTGCATCTTTTAAAACTAATTTATACCAATCTACTTGTTTGCCGCCTTGTCGACGAACATCTATGTCAACTTCTGCGATATGCGTTCCAGTAATGAGATATCTGGTCAAGGTTAAGCTGGCTTTGTCAAATAACAGGCCTATATAAAGATCTCCAACCTGAGCTACAGCTGTACCCCATCCACCTGCTTGAGGGGTGTTACGAGATTTGTTTATTATATTCAGTGAGAGAACAGGGACTGCTATCCAGCCTTCATGGCCTTTGTCGGTGCATTCGCCTGTAACATTTGTAAACTTGATATAGGCATCAAAGCGTTCAGTAAGACTTATATCACTCATATTTTCACCTTGATTTAATTACTGTTAATAAAAAATTAATACTTATTTCTATCGAGAGTTTTTTATACGGTGAGTTATATTTTCTACCTCCGTGATAACACCCTAAATATATTGAATATATCTATCTTCAAAATACTTATTATATTTATTTGTGAGGTTTTTTGGGTATAAAGCTTCACGTTATCTTACGTATTGCAATTTTAAATTTATCGAATATTTATTTAATAAAGAAGTCATGTTTGTGTGAAAAATGTATTTATTACTTGGGTGGATATTGATATTGAAGAGTTACATGGGCACAGCTGCTTAGAATAATTATGTTAACTATCACCCCCCTTTTAATGAAGGTAATTTTGAAACCAGCCGTAAAGAGACCGTCAGGCCTTCCAGTTGATAATGGGGGCGCAGGAAAAATTTAGCCTGATAATAACCGGGATTGCCTTCGACGTCTTCTACCTGAACTTCGGCGGCTGCCAGTGGTTTTATTGCTTTGATATATTGTGATGAGTTAACCGGATCGCCATCAACATAATTGATGATCCACCTATTTAACCAGCGTTCTATATCAATTCGTTCCTGAAATGTACCTATTTTGTCGCGTACAATACATTTCAGATAATGGGCAAAACGACAGCAGGCGAATAAGTAAGGCAGGCGGGCGGAAAGATTGGCATTGGCGGTGGCATCGGGGTCGTAATATTCCGTCGGTTTTTGCAGCGATTGGGCACCAATAAAGGCTGCCATATCGGTATTTTTACGGTGCAATAACGGAATAAAACCATTCTTGGCTAATTCAGCCTCGCGACGGTCGCTGATGGCAATTTCCGTCGGACATTTCATATCCACACCGCCATCATCGGACGGAAACGTATAACAGGGCAGATTTTCCACAATACCGCCGGATTCCACACCCCGAATCGAAGTACACCAGCCATACAGTTTAAAAGAGCGGTTGATGTTGACAGCCATCGCATAAGCTGCGTTCGCCCAGACATAATTTTCATGGGTCGGTCCATCCACTTTTTCTTCAAAATTAAACGAATCCACCGGATTTGTCAGAGCTCCATAGGGTAAACGGGACAGAAAACGTGGCAAGGCCAACCCGATATAGCGAGAATCTTCTGATTCCCGCAGGCTGCGCCAAGGGGCATATTCCGTATTTTGGAAAATCTTGGTGAGATCACGCGGGTTGGCCAGCTCCTGCCATGATTCCATCTGCATCACACTGGGAGCGGCACCGGCAATAAACGGGCAGTGGGCGGCGGCGCTGATTTGTGCCATCTGGGATAGCAATTCCACATCCGGGGCGGTATGGTCAAAATAGTAATCCGCCACCAGACAGCCAAACGGTTCGCCGCCAAACTGACCGTATTCCGCTTCATACAGTTTTTTGAACAACGGGCTTTGATCCCAGCTGACGCCTTTATATTTTTTCAGGACGCTGCCCAGCTCTTTTTTGGCAATACACATTACGCGGATTTTCAGCATCTCATCGGTTTCGGTGTTATTCACCAAATGATGCAAACCCCGCCATGCGCCTTCCAGCGTCTGGAACTCTTTATGATGCAGGATAGGGTTCATCTGCTGGGAAATTTTGTTATCAATTTCGGCAATCAATGACTGAATGGTTCGGTAAGTGTCGCCGGACATGGTGACAGTGTTTTCCAGTGCCTGCTGAGCCAGCGTTTTTACCGCATTTTCAACGGCATCACGGCTGTGATCACTTTGTGGGCGGAATTCCTTACCGAGTAACAGGCTGAGTTCATCAATCGTGTATTCTTTCGGTGCCTGTTCGGGCTGCGTCAGGGCTTCTTGTTCAGTTGTGCTCATCAATTACTCCTTATTTTCAGCACCATCACCTGAAGTTGCCGCGCTGTCTTCTGTTTGCGCGTCAGGTTTTGGTGCTTCTGCCAGTGATTTCAACAGGGCCGGATTTTGCAGGATTTCAGCAATCAGTTGTTCTGCACCGCTTTTACCATCCATATAAGACAAGAGATTTGCCAATTGGACGCGGGCTTCCAGCAGTTTCGCCAAGGGTTCTACTTTTTTAGCAATATTATCGGGCTGAAAATCCTCCATGTTCCCAAAAGTCAGTTCGATACTCAGCTTGCCTTCTCCGGTCAATGTGTTATCCACCTGAAACGTGGTGCGGGGGTTTAATGCTTTCATCCGGTCGTCAAAGTTATCAATATCAACTTCCAGAAATTTCCGGTCACTCACATCAGGCAGCGCTTCGGCGGGTTTTCCTGCCAAATCCGCCATTACGCCCATCACAAAAGGTAATTGGACCACTTTTTCGGAACCATAAAGTTCGACATCGTATTCAATCTGAACACGCGGCGGGCGATTTCGGGCGATAAACTTTTGTCCACTGGATTTCATGACGAATTCTCCATTGTTGGCTGGATAAGTGAATGTAAGAGGCGAATGTGAGTGCCTCTTTTCCCGCGTAGCGGGGAGATAGCAGGCTCTTGAAAGAGGTATAAACGAATATAAACCGTTGGGTTAAATTACGGGATAAAGTCAATCTGGATAGAAAAATAATTAATATCTGTCATCGTTCGAACCACTAGTCAGCCCGAAAATAATGGCGAGCTGATTAAGCCCTTCCGGGGCAAGGTTATTAACAATATGGATAAAATCGAGATCAACCAGCTGTTGTATACGCTCAATCATCATCGGTGCCGGGTGACTCGGTTCATAAGTCAGGAAATAGGTTTTGACTTTCTCCAATAACATGCGGGCCTCATCCCGGTTATGGATTTCCACCTCATGCCAGTAAAACTCTGACAAATGAGTGGGTGTGGCTGTATGGGTCGGCGATTGATCTATTTCTGTTGGTTCGGATTCCGCGTTTTGTTCACTGGTGTCAGAGGAAATGTTGTCAATTTTTACTGTATTTAATGCAGCGAATTCAATAACGATATTCAAGTGTTTTAGTGTCTTCGACAGCTCAGGCATATAACCGGCGGATAAGCGCTGGCGAATCATATCAATCAGGGCAAGAAGGTGGTCACGAATCATCACGATGGCTGACATTTCCGGCGTGTCAGCCTGCTGTTTTAACTCATCCAGCAGACGGGTGCGCCCGCCTGTATAGCCAGTGACTTCGGTTATTGTGCCATCAAGCAGTGAATAGACCTGCTGGAAAGAGAGTTCCTGCGAAATGCTTTTTAATAAAACCGCATGTTGAACTTTTAGTGCCAGAGGAAAACCATCTTCGATACCCGCCAGTGCATTAAGGCGAAATAAAGGGTCGTATTCCTCCTCACTTTCCAGCCGTGGCCACACTTCTTCCCAATAACGCTCCAGTGTTTGCCGGAGTAAATTCAGGCCATCGGCATAGCCACACAGCCCGTGTTTTTCCACCCATGCGTGCATCAGTGCGATGATAATGCGGATATCTTTGGTGCGATCACAGAATAATTCCGTGGCTTTTTCTTCTACTTTCCGCCAGTCAGGAGGCTCAGCCGGGATAATGACTTCACCGAACTGTTGTTCTGTTTTCCCCACCAGCAGCCGCTCCAATAACAGAAATTCGTCATCGTATTCGAGGTTTTCTCCGCAAGCGTCGTTTTCACTGATAGGAGCCAATAAGACATCGATATTCATAGCGTTTTCATACTCTTCGGATTCGGGTAGGAGAAAGCAGGCGGATCCAACGGATTGAAATGACTGTTCGAGGTAAATTCCAGCAAAACAGTATGACCCCCCAGATTAAATAAGGCCCAGATGCTCGTTTCATCAATTTGGTTTGCGTTTGCGGTTTTTTCCGGCCGGATACGTTTTGCCTGATCCACTAATCGATTAAGGGCCCAGAAGCCGGAAGTGGTGAGCATTTTCGGCGCACCACTAACCGGATTTATCTGGAGATTAACCTGATTCGTATTCACCGCTCCCGGCCAACTGATAATTTTGGAAAATTGCGGACCGTGACTGTATTGTAATTTCTGCCCGTCAATATCCAGTTCCATGCTCAAAATATCGTTACTCATTTTGATTGGCCTGACCGTAACACGAAATGAAGGCGTTGCCGTGCCAGCGGAAAAAAAACTATCACTGATGATCTGAGCCTGTTGAAACGCCGCGAGTAACTTGTCGCCATCAGGGGGTGTCTGACCGTCTGCGTCCGGTATAAATTGCCAGTTGATTTGGCTGGTATCGACTTTTCCGGCTAAATTTTTCTGGAAAAAAGCACTCATCAGGCCTTTTTCAGGCGCAAACATGTGTGTCATATCATCTGGTTTGATATCGATGAGAGAATCGTGCGTCAACGGGTAACGGTTGGCGATGGCCTGATAATAAAAGTTGCCGATGTTTGCCGCGAAAGCCTGACGGGTTTTTTCCATATCATAGCGCTGAGTCGCACTGCTGGACCTCATGCTCAATGAGTCGATGATATTTCTGAAGGGTACCGGCAGGTTTTCAGAAGCGATTTGCAGCTGCGAAACCATATCACCGGGTAACGTCATGCCGGCATCGTTAAGTTTTTGGATGGAAATTAAATGATTATATAATTTCCCGATTTCTTTCAATATGTCATCAAAAGGAATGTTGTTGCTTTTTCCATCCGGGTTTTTCTTTGCTAAATCAGTAATCGCGACAAAATGGTCGTTCAGACTTTTTTCCGGTGAAAACGGTTCCGGTGAGAGCTGATTGCCCTGTGGCAATGTTGTTTTAATCTCCTGCTTTTTAGCCAGCTTACTGGCTAAACCACGGGCTTTGCCCTGCTGCATAAGACCGTTGAGCTGATTATTTAATGTGACATTTTTACTGATATTCATCAGAAGCGACCGCAAGGGGGAATCAGGCGATGAAAGCAAGCGCGTTGTCCTGATCAGCTGGGGTAAATCACTGATATTTTTTAGATGAATCCCTGCCAGAAAATTGTCCCATTGCGTTATATAGTCATCGATATAGAGCTGCCGGACGGATAATTCGAGCTCTTTTATCGTCGGCAGTCCCGCGTAAGTCCCCAGCACCCATTTATCCTGCGTGTACATTTTGGTAAGAAACACCAGCAGATCTTTACCGATCATTTTTTGATAACCGGCGGGCGTGAACATACCCGGTATGCTGTTATCGATGGCTTGGTGATTGATCGCTACACGGCCGGAACTCGAAAAAACCAGTTCCGCCTGTGGGGTGGCAAGTGCCACTAAATCGACCGGCGTTAGATCAGAGTCATCCTGTAACTTCTGTTTCAGGACAGTGTAAGCACGCTGCGCCGGAGGAATACTGCCAATAAATGCCTGCTTTTGCTCAATCAGGTCTTCATTACGCGGGAAGGGCGATGAAATGGGCTGATTATCCAATAGTTGCCGGAGGTGTTTATCCAGCTGTTGTAGCTGAGCTTGCGTGGTTTCCTGATCCAAATGTGCTGCCATATACTGCATAATCCAATCACGCAGGTATTTACCCTCATAGTGCCCGCTGTCATAGAGCATCAAATAAGCTTTTAACGTGCTGTTGGTTTTTTCAGTATCGTCACCGTTATCATTGATGAGCTGATTGGTGATTAACGTGGCGATTTGGGGCAGCAGCAGGGCATTTAATGCCTTTTTATACAGCGAATCACTTTCATGGCTGACCTGCTCACCTTTGAACAGCCCCATGCGGTAGGAGACGGGCGGATCATCCAGCTGGAAATTTTCGCTTTCGGCAAGCCGCGTCAGGTTATCCAACAGGGGTAACATGGCGTAGATCTTGTTGACTTCATTGGCACCCTGATAATTTTTCTTTAATTTATTGCCTTGTACCTGAATCGCCGGAAGTTTGTCCTTAACTTCCGCCAGATAGTTTTTATTGTTGTTATAACTGGCGAAAAACAGGGTTGTCACGAAAACCAGCATCGCCATTAATGTGATGTAGCCCAGCCAGTGAAACAGACAGTTTCGGTATATCCACCAACGGTTATTGCTGGCTAGCCCGGCTTCCTGAAAGATATTTTCCAGCAAATTTTTCACGAAATAAGTTCGGTGCCCCGTTTGGGAAAAATTCGCATTTCCGCTGTTATTTTTCCATGACACCGAATTTTCCCAAGACATGGCATTTCCCCATGACATGGAAACACTGTCATTATTTATCGGTAACTGAAAATGACGGTTGAATTTTTCCATCACAGGATCAAGGGCTATACCGTCTTGTATGCCGCTGGTGAAATAAAGCCCGCGTGGATAGAAAGGCGTTTCGAACCCTGATCGTGCGAAGACAATGTCGAGATATTGCGCAATACGCGGGCGCAGGTCAGCAAATTCTTGCGGGAACAGGTAGCTTTCGGCACATTGTTGCGGGTTGGATTCGTTCAGAAGAATCGCCGGTAATTCTGCATCCAGCCGTCGTTGTAACTGGCTGTATTGCTCCTCAAAAATTGTCGGGATATCCAGATCAGCGTGTTTATCCTGAGTTGCTTTGTCCTGCGGGAAAGTGAATCCCCAAATTTGTTCCCGTGCGGTTTTATCAGCATGGGTGAAATAGGCCGTAAAGCCTTTTAATAAATCCGTTTTGGTGATGATGACATAAATCGGAAACTGAGTTTTAAATGTTTCATGTAGCTCAGATAAACGCCTGCGCACCTGAAAAGCCTGCTTATCGCGGATATCTGCCGGGGCGTTCAGCAGGTCTTCGATGCTGATGGTTATGAGGATGCCGTTAATCGGTTGGCGGGCACGGTGTTTTTTTAACAGCCGGATAATGCTGTTCCATTCCTTGCTGTCCCCTATGGATGAGGCGCTGTCCTGTGTGGTGTAACGCCCGGCTGTGTCAAGCAGGACGGCATCGTTGGTAAACCACCAGTTACAGCTATTCATATCCCGCACGTTGTATAGGGCCGCTTTGCCAAAGTAATCCAGTAAGGGAAAATTCAGGCCGGAATTTGCCAGTACCGTGGTTTTGCCTGAATCCGGCGCTCCGATCACCAGATACCAAGGCAACTGATAGACATATTGACGACTGAAAATCCCTCTCCAGCTGGGTTTATCTTTACCTTGCAGACCCGATAAATAGGCTTTCTTCAACAATTTTACCGCGTCAGAAAAGCGCTCTGACAGCAATGTCCCAGACCCTATGGCGGAAGTGAGTTTACTCTGATGTTTTTCTTTTGCTTCAGCATTATCATTATTTGATTGATTAGCCCGTTTTTTCTCAAGCCATGCCCGATACAGCCGGGAAATTAATATGCTTAAGAGCCAGATGAAGAAAAGGGCAATGATGACGGCGATCCGTACACCGGATGAGGCAAAAGGAGCTGTGTTACCGACAGAAATAATCGGCCCGATAAACCAGATAACGGAGGAGATGGCGGCAATGCCAAGAAAACTCCACATCAGGCGGCTGACGATAATCGAAAGGAGTGTATCCAGCATCTTAGTTTCCTTGTTTTGGTTTCTCGGCCGGAGAAACTAATAGTGTGATTTCTACCCGTCTGTTTTTGGCCCGGTTCTGGGGCGAATTATTGGGAACCAACGGATCACTCGCCCCTTTTCCTTCCGCGCTGACCCGGTGTGGGTAAGTCAGATAAAGCTGGAGTTCACGCATCACTGATTTCGCTCTGGCCAGTGATAAAACGGCATTAGATGCAAATGGCCTGTAAATGGGGATGTTATCGGTATAACCGATGACTAAAATCTCGCCCTTATAGTGATCCAGTGCTTTGGCAATATCTTTGAGGACAGCGAAGTGATTGCTCTTGATTTTGGCTGAGGCGGAATTGAATAGACCATCGCCTTCCAATGTCACGATGCTCCTGTCACTCAGGTTGGTCACCTGCACTAATCTGTTGGCAATATCCGCGTTCAGTCTGTTTTGTAAATCCAGTTGTTGCAATGTAAATTGTTGTAATGCAAATTGCTGTGACGCAAAAGAGCGTGACGAAAACGCGTGATTATCAATCGACAAATCAGGTAGCGAGGTGTTACTGATCGAGGCCAGAACCGGCGTGGTGATATGATTTAACTGCCAGTTAAAACCGAGATACAAAATCCCCACCAGAAAACTGAATAGTACGAAACAAGCCCATACTGGCAAAAAAGGCAGCCAGAGTTTATTCGGTTTGGCAATGACCTGAATATTGGATGACAGTTCAGCAGGGTGATGCCCGCGGATTGAATGAATGAGCTGAAACAGGCGTTGTTTTAACGTTTCCAGTTGGGAACGCCCGTTATCCATCACCCGATAATGCCCTTCAAAACCCAGTTGGAGACAGAAATTAATCAGCTCCAGCAGATATAAATTCTCTTTCGGATTTTGGGATAATTTCGCCAGAAGTTGAAAAAATTTTTCCCCTCCCCAGGTTTCATTATGAAACGTGACCAGCAACCCGCTGCCAGACCAAACACTGCGGCTTCCCCAAGGCGTCAGCGCGGCAGCTTCATCTAAGGCGGTACACAGGCAATAACGGGCACCGATAATCATTTCATAGGGTTGCTTTGCCTGTTGACAGGTAATTTCAAAACGTCGTATTTCATCAATCAATTGTTGGCGTAAACCGGCAGGGTCGGGATGAACAGTGGTATGCCGGATCTGAGGAAGCGTATTCAGCAGCGGATTTGCCGCGTTAACCAGCGGATTATCACTGGCTTCACCGGAATATCCCGCTTTTTCACCGCATTGTTTCTTGGAATAGTTCGGGGAAGAGTGCGCGGAATGGCTCTCGGAATGGTTTTTTTCACCATATTGATGTTGAATTTCGTGTTTTGTCATCGCAGTTTTTCCCTTTATTTAAGCTGACCTTTATTTATTTAAGCTGATCTCGAACCGCCCAAAATTCCATCATCAGACCGGGAAAATCCCCGGCCAAATGCAGGGCAAAGCCGCCTGATTTTTCCATTTGCTTCCACAATTCACCGTCTTTTTCCAGTTCGAAATAGATATAGCCTGAATGCCAAGGAATTTGCCTCGGTACAGCGGGCAACGACCGCAGGGAAATACCGGGTAACTGCAACTGAACCAATTCACGGATGCGATCGACAGGGGCTATTTTCATCTGCGCCGGAAAACGATTCGTCAAGGTGTCATTGGTGACATCAGCATGTGCCGCCAGAATAAAACTGAATGTATTGACCATGCTGGCATTGGGTAAAGTGGCGATATTCAGGCCGTGGGAATAGGCCGTCAGTGGCAACTGGATCGCATGTTCTTCTATGATGACTGACAGCCCCTGACGCAACTGGAGCATCAGCTGATTGAAAGAGAGCGTCAGATTGTCGTGATCGTAGAAAGGCATGTTTGCATCGGGTATCCGGTTTTTAGAGAATGTCGCCAGTTCGGTGGCAAATTGCAGCCATTCGCTGAATAATCGCTCCGGGTGCAACAACGACAGGTTTCGGGTGTGGTTTACCTGCCCGCTATAGCGATTCATCAGGGACAGTAAGAGGAAATCCATAATTTCCGAATCATTGTGCCGTCCCGGCTGTAACAAACGTTGGCTTATCTGCGCCCGGCGTTGCTCCAATAACCCCTGAATATCGGTGACAAATCCGGTTACCTGCGGGCTGGCATAACAATTGAGCAGTGGCGGAATAAATTGTTGATCAAGATAAACTTTATTATCACTGGCCCGGTTGATGACATGTACCACTTTCAGCGCTGTCCATTCGGGAGTCAGGTCAGATTCCAGCATCAGGCGCAAGCGCATCCTGCCGAATTGCAACGCCGCGCTGCCGACAGACATGGCATTAAAATCATTCACCTCAGCGTCAAAACTGACAAAACGTGCCAGTGAGTCCTGCTTCTCACTGAAAATCACTTCTTCTCTGCCTCGCCAGAAATGAGGAAGTGCCAGCACGACGTTGACACCCACCTGATTTTCAGTCAGTTGCAAAGGCGGTGGCGCATGAGCACCATGAAAGCTGAATGGTGTGCCATCCGGGAAAATGCCGCTCGCGGAAGAAAGCATCACTTTACCCTGATTGAGTAATTCCTGATTCAGTTCGAGTGCCAGAAAACCCCAATAATAGGGCAGCCCGGCTTTTCCCCAATCACGGGCATAGGCTTCGAGATAACACTCAGCCTGTTGAAAATGATGGGGACGTAAAAACATACCTTCTGTCCAAATCACTTTTTCTGCTCGATTCAACATGTTATTCAGCTCCTTCTGCGCAATTTAAATCGGGATTTAAACCGTTACCCGTCACTTTAATGCACACTTGTAGTGCATCCGGTTTTGAACGCCAGAATTTATAAAAAGGAATATGTTCTGGTGTGGGAATCGGAAAAGAAATACGCCAATATTTGTCATCTAATTGCATATATTCTGCAATGACACCAATATAATTCGCTTTTGGTTGATTTTTTTCTGATAAATTATAGTGATATTTATCAGGAGTAATGAAAAATTGTTCTTCATAAATTAATTTATCACCTAATATATTCTTTATATTATTTTGCAGATTAAAAAAATTCGCTGACATGAATTTTTCTTTTGTTGTTAGAAAAATAATATGTATTTTTAAAGGTGCTGAGTTATTG
>JAIRVT010000038.1 GCA_031253755.1 Enterobacteriaceae bacterium | reverse complement strand
CTTGGGCGAACGGTAGCCGGAAATGACCTCATACACTCCTTTGCTCCCTATTTCTCCCTGCACAGCCCAGAGGATATCCAGCAACTTCGGATCGATGGCATGCACCTGACCGGTCTGATAGTCGCGGAGAAACTGGTTGATCTGGGTCAGGGCCTTGCGGTCATACGTCTTCCCGGCGGCATAGGTGATGCGCAACTCCTGCTGCGTGCGGGTATGGAAAAGAGACAACGACCGTCTGTCCAGAGCCTTAGCGCATGCCAAGGAAGGAGCGGAAACCAAGCCTAAACCAAGAACTATCTGGGTTGAAGTGAGAAGAAAGGAGCGGCGGGACAAAACAGATTGGGATTCTTTTTCTGTAACCATTCATCCTCGTTATACAAGATTGAATCGTGCAGACAAGCGTACATTGATGCTGTTACGGCTGCAGACAAATTTAAGGGTGATTAAACTAAATAGGGTTGCTTGACAACCTTTTACTGCGTAAATGTAGAGAGCAAGTAAACTGTCCGGAGTTGTAGCACATGATCTGTCCGGTTTTGATTCGGTATCTGAGGAGGTGCCGAGATGAGACGGACGGAATTGCTACAGGAGATAAGGCAGATGCGATTTGAAGAAGCGTATGGAGGATGGGACTCTGGGCGATTGACGCAAGCTGAGGCGGCGAGACTGCTGGGAGTTTGTGAGCGGACTTTTCGGCGCTATATGGCGCGATATGAGGCCTCGGGGCTGGAAGGGCTGATTGACTTGCGGCTCGAACAAGTCTCGCACAAGAGAGCGCCGGTCGATGAAGTAATGCAAATGACGGAGCATTACCGGCAGCGGCATGAGGGTTGGAGTGCGAAGCACTTCTACGCTTGGTATCGCCGTGAGGGTGGAGGCCGGAGCTACACTTGGGTGAAGAGCCGGCTGCAGGAAGCAAAGCTGGTGCCCAAGGCCAAGGCCCGAGGTACGCACCGCAAGCGCCGGGATCGTTCGCCCTGGCCAGGGCTGATGATCCACCAGGATGGCAGCCGGCACGAATGGGTGGCTGGTCAGAAATGGGACTTGATCGTCACCATGGACGACGCCACCAATGAACACTACTCGATGTTCTTTGTTGCCGAAGAGGGTACGGCAAGCAGTCTGCAAGGGGTCAAAGATGTCATTGCATCCCGAGGGCTGTTCTCGAGCTTCTACTCGGATCGGGGCAGTCATTACTGGTATACGCCAGAAGCCGGCGGCAAGGTGGACAAGCGCAATCCGACCCAATTCGGTCGAGCCATGCAGCGGCTGGGCATCGAGATGATTGCTGCCTACTCGCCGCAGGCTCGTGGGCGTTCGGAGCGGATGTTCCGCACCCACCAGGAGCGGCTACCGCGGGAGTTGTCGCTGGCCGGTATCACCGACATGTCGCAGGCCAACCGCTATCTGGCTGACACGTACCGGCCCACTTTCAACGCCGAATTCATGCAGCCGCCGATGGAAGAAGGCAGCGCCTTCATTTCCTGGATCGGCGGCCCGCTTGAGGACATTTTGTGCGAACGCTTTGAGCGTCAGGTAGGGGCGGACAACTGTGTGAGTTTTGAAGGGCTGAAGCTGCAAATTCCTGCCGACCGCTATCGCTGCCATTACGTGAAGGTCAAGGTGAGCGTCCTGCGCCGCATCGATGGTAGTCTGGCGGTCTGCCACGGCCCGCGCCTGCTGGCCGAGTATGCGTCGAACGGCCAATTGCGCTCTGGCAATCAAAAAGCAGTCGCGTAATTCCGCCGCGGCTGCTTGAGGCGAGGAAATCGGTTCCGGGCTACGCCCTTCATCGATTTCCCCGCCTCAGACAAAGCGGACAATTCATTTGCTACAAAACCGGACATTTCTATTTGTTGCCAACAGTGGGAAAATAGAACAGGAGTTTGTGCCGCCCTTGCGTCAGGTCGCTCGAAGAATGCGGGTATTCGTACTTTATTTCGATGAGGAAAAAGGTGGCTGGGCAGCCATATATTCCCGCGCTTGGCACACAACCGTTGACCTCATCACCGTCAACTATTCGGGGCAGAGGTCTTGCTGGAAGCAGGAGGGTCTTTTTTGCAGAGGCTGCAATTACCCCGCGTTGCGCAGCATAATGCAGGCGATTTCCGAGGGAACGCCAAAACGTACAGGGAACCGTGCGCCACGAGCCCACGCCGGAACTTACGTACAGCCGCCTTTTGTCCACCTGATACCAACCGTGCAAAAAGCCCTGGCGAGGTTTCCCGGTGGAGTCTAAACAAAAAAGCACCTAACCCGACAAGAGTTACGTGCTTTATATAAATGGTGGGCCGTTAGGGATTCGAACCCCAGACCAATTGATTAAGAGTCAACTGCTCTACCGACTGAGCTAACGACCCAGTGCCGCAGATTATCGTCCTTTGGTAATGAGTTCGTCAATGATTTATTTAATAATAAGTGCATAAAATAAATACAGCCTCTGTCTTGATTAAGAGTTCAAAATATAATCTATTGGTTTTTCGTGTAAATTCCTTCTGTCAATGCTGTGGTTGTCTATGTAACAATGACCTCTTAAACACAGCCTGAGGATATTAAGGCCATGCTGTGAGAATAAATTGGATGCAACTATGGAAGAAAAAATACAACACACCCACCCACCTGAAACTGAGAATACGCACCTTCAGCGGAGCCTCACTAATCGACATATACAGCTTATCGCTATCGGCGGTGCTATCGGAACCGGATTGTTTATGGGGTCTGGTAAAACGATATCGCTGGCGGGACCTTCGATCATTTTTGTCTATATGATCATCGGGTTTATGCTGTTTTTTGTGATGCGAGCAATGGGAGAGTTATTACTTTCCAATTTGAATTATAAGTCATTCAGTGATTTTGCAGCAGATCTGCTGGGGCCGTGGGCCGGGTTTTTTGTCGGCTGGACGTATTGGTTTTGCTGGGTTATTACCGGTATCGCCGATGTTGTCGCCATTACCTCGTATGTTGGGTATTGGGTGCCTAATTTCCCTGAATGGGTAACATCTCTGCTATGTGTTTTGATATTGCTGACGTTAAATCTCGCCACAGTAAAGTTGTTCGGCGAGCTGGAATTTTGGTTTGCGATGATCAAAATTATTGCCATTATTGCCCTGATCGTCACAGGGGGGGTATTGATTGGCATGCATTTTCAATCACCGGCAGGGCATGTCGCCTCTCTTTCTAACATTTGGGGTGACGGCGGGATGTTCCCAATGGGAGTCACGGGCTTTTTTGCGGGCTTTCAGATTGCCATATTTGCCTTCGTTGGCATTGAGTTGGTAGGAACGGCAGCGGCAGAAACTAAAGATCCGGTGAAATCTTTGCCAAAAGCAATTAATGCCATCCCGATTCGGATTATCACATTCTACGTGTTGGCGTTGATGGTTATTATGTCAGTGACGCCGTGGCGTGCCATTGTGGCGGATAAAAGCCCATTCGTTGAGTTATTTGTCCTGATTGGGTTGCCTGCGGCAGCAAGTATGGTTAATTTCGTTGTACTGACTTCTGCGGCTTCTTCGGCAAACAGCGGGGTATTTTCCACCAGCCGAATGTTATTTGGTCTGGCAAAAGAGGGCGATGCACCAAAACAATTCAGCCATCTTTCCCGTCGTTCGGTTCCGGCTTCAGGTTTGATTTTTACGTGTTTATGCCTTTTCTGTGGTGTCATCCTGATTTATTTTATTCCCGATGTAATGCGGGTATTTACATTGGTGACCACAGTCTCTGCCATTCTGTTTATGTTTATCTGGAGCATGATATTACTTTCCTATCTGGCTTATCGAAAACATCGTCCTGAATTACATCAGGCATCTGTTTATAAAATGCCACTGGGTATTGTGATGTCTTGGGCTTGTCTGGTTTTTTTCATTTTTGTTTTGGTCTTACTATCATTGCAAGCGGATACTCGGCAGGCACTTGTTGCTACGCCAGTCTGGTTCATTATTTTAATGATAGGCTATCAGTTTGTGAAAAAACGCAAAGCCAACAGGTTAATTGCAGAATAGCCGAAAACGATATAATTAATGGCCCGGATACAGGGCCATTTTTTATTTTCCATAGCAGATAATGCTGTCAGTTTGCCATTCTTGTTCCTTGATGAAATCGGAGTTTCCATGTGCCGGATGCCGATAATTGCCAAATTGATGATCGCAATGTTTTATTATATGGACCGCCTGTTTTACTGATTTCATAAGATTGATAGGTTAGCAATACAACATTGGTATCCAAAAATTGCAGCTTAAAGTTTTTAGAAAAAATAGACGAAGGCGTATTTACTTCTGCGTTTAATGAATCTGCAACCATTCTTTTAGTATAAAAATAACCTGACTTTCCTATTTCCAGAAAATTATCATGTAAAACGGTAGTTAACCAATTTACATCGTTTCTTTTTTCTCCATGAAGACTGGTTTCAAGATTTTTTTTCAATCTGAAAATAGAAGCGTTTTTATTATTCATTAATTCTCCAAAAATATCATTAATAATGAAAATCAACCTGATAATTTTCTTAGATAATCTATTTACATTTAATAAATTATCAGGTAATTATGCAAAACATCAAATTTAAAAGAGGTGAAAATGGATATTAAAATTAGATCTGCTGCACCTGAAGATGCCGGGGATTTTCAGAGAATATTTAGTCATCCTGATGTGTATCCTTTTACATTGCAGCGTCCATGTCCTTCACGCGAAATGTGGCTTGAGCGTCTTACACACAATAGAAACCGGGGAATACTCGATTTTGTTGCAGAAATAGAAGGTAAGATCGTGGGTACATTAGGGTTGCATACTAATGAAAATCCAAGACGTAAACATACTGTAGGTCTCGGTATTACGGTGGATACTGACTATTCAGGTAAAGGTATCGGCACACAATTAATGGAATTTGCGATTGATTATGCTTTCAATTGGATAGCTTGCAGTAGAATTCAGCTGGAGGTATTTACGGATAATGAAAAAGCCATCGCGTTGTATACTAAACTTGGTTTTGAAAAAGAAGGTATTTTACGTAAAGAGGCGTTAAAGCGAGGCGAATATTGTGATGTTATGGTGATGGCTAAAATAGCTGACAGAATATCATAATGTTTTTTAGTGATCGGTTAGATAAATTAATGATGTTGAATATCTAAGCCGATCAATTAAATAAGGAATTTGTTATTATCAACGGCGATAGTTTCATCGAAATATAATTTAGCAATTTGAAAGATTAAATCTAATTCGATGGCTTTGTTTTCAATATTAATCTTTTTTACTTTTTTAAAATTAATAAAATTGAATGTTATGTAATGATTGATTTGTTATCATAAATTTTATGGAGAATTAATAATATAATGAAAGTCATTTCAGTAATATTTATATGGTTGTCATAAAATTGGTTTTTTATCTATTTTACTCTGGAATGTGGTCATTATTTTCTGAAAAACTGAGGAGGAGTTATAATATTGATTTTAAAATAATTAATATGAGAAGGTATATTATTGATTAAATGTTTTATAAACGAGTTATATCATGATGATGATAACTGAAAGTTATGTTTTACATCATCTTTCATTCAAGGTAATGTAAATAAGACCCCATTAATTAACGATTTTCATACCCTATCCAGTGTTTTGTTTATTAGGCTGTTGTTATGTATAAAAAAATAATATTAACCGGCATTACCCTTGTTTCAGTGTTATTTAATCATCTGATTATGGCAGATAACGTGTCTATCGTAGACAACGGTGATATTTCTTTCACTGAAAACGATGTGAAATTTGCAAATTCCATTATTAATGATGGTATTAACACATTATTTTCGGGTAAGAAAATACCTGACGATTATGAATATCGATATATAACGGCACAACATTTATATAAAAAGTATTCAGAAAATGAAGCACAAGCAGATAACTATTTTAAAAATAAAGAAATTATTATTTCCGGGAATATTAAAAACATTAATACTTACTCTTTTGATAATAAGGTACTGATTTCATTCAGTGCCGGCCGCTTTTTAGATACGGTACATGCAATGTTAAAAGAGGGATTTCAGGATTATGCACTTGGGTTACACAAAGGGCAGAAAATTACGTTGGCATGTAGCGATGTTGGGATGATAGTCGGTGAACCCGTTGTAAAAAATTGCATACCGGAAGATCAAGCAAAAATACAAATAGCCCAATTGTTAATCCGCCAAATTAATAAAGTTATTAATGGCGATATAAATGAATCAAATAAGCAAGGTGCTGCTATCGTGGCATTAACAAAATCGGTTGATTTATCAACAGATAATTTTTCTATCTGTAAAAAGATTGATATATCCTGCCTGAAGCAATCAAGCAGCTTGAAGTGGAAAAAACTTTCGGCAGAGAACAGAGAACAAATAGAACAGTATAAAAAAATACTGAATTATAAAAATAATACCAATTAGAAATTGTATTGATTAAAAAACACCTCGATGCAACGCTTATTATTGGCAGAGATATATAGGAGGAGCCTTTGTGGCACTGGCCCGATAAATATTAATTATCAGTATTTGCCATGCGCATTAACAAGCTGTTTTCTTTGGCTAACTTTTTGAATACAAACCAGTTACTCTCTGTCAGGCAGAGAGTGTGACACCTTTCACGCTTTGCAGTAGATAAACCCAAAACTAGGAAATATTCCTAGTCAAACTAAGCCAGTCACTCAAGCCAATTTTTATCCGCCTCCTTAAACTGTCACCAATAACAATACTTACGAAAAATTTCGCTTTTTCAGTGCGTCACCTTTTTGATTTCCACCTGCATCAAAAAAGGTCCTTGTTATCGTGGTTATCTTGAGGATTTCACATGCTTAAAATTTTAGAACAAGTTCGCAAACCGGTACTGGATCTTCCAGTCGATGTACGCCGCAAAATGTGGTTTAAGCCTTTTATGCAGTCGTATCTGGTGGTTTTTATCGGTTATATGGCGATGTATCTGGTGCGGAAGAACGTTAATGTCGCCCAGAATGATCTGATTTCCACCTATGGTTTATCGATGACCCAGCTCGGTATGATCGGGCTAGGTTTTTCTATTACTTATGGTGTCGGTAAAACGTTAGTGGCTTATTACGCCGATGGGCGAAATACCAAGCAATTTTTGCCATTTATGCTGATTTTATCCGGCCTTGCGATGCTCGGTTTCAGTATGAGTATGGGTAATTCAAGTGTGAGTGTTTTTTTGATGCTCGCCTTTTATGCCCTGAGTGGTTTTTTCCAGAGTATCGGCGGGCCGGCAAGCTATTCCACCATTACCAAATGGACACCAAGTAACAAGCGTGGCAGCTATCTTGGGCTGTGGAATATGTCGCATAACGTGGGTGGTGCAGGTGCTGCCGGAGTCGCGCTGTTTGGTGCCAATTATCTGTTTAACGGCCATGTTATCGGGATGTTTGTTTTCCCGTCGATGATTGCGTTGGTGATCGGTTTTATCGGTTTACGTTACGGTAGTGATTCACCTGAAGCGTATGGCTTAGGCAAAGTTGAAGAATTATTTGGAGAGAAAGTCAGCGAGGAAGATATCGCCGCAGAAGAAAACCAAATGACCAAAGGCGAAATCTTTGTTGAGTATATCCTGAAAAACAAAGTGATTTGGATGCTCTGTTTCGCCAATATTTTCCTGTATATCGTCAGAATCGGTATTGACCAATGGTCAACGGTTTACGCGTATCAGGAATTAGGCTTCTCAAAAGAAACCGCGATTTCCGGTTTTACCATGTTTGAAATCGGCGCGCTGGTCGGGACGTTAATGTGGGGATATTTGTCCGATTTAGCCAATGGACGCCGTGCGCTGGTCGCCTGTGTCTCACTCGGTTTAATCATCGTCAGCCTTGAATTCTACCAACACGCCACCAGCGAGGTGATGTATTTAGGCTCGCTGTTTATACTCGGCTTTTTGGTGTTCGGTCCGCAATTGTTGATTGGTGTGTCAGCGGTTGGTTTTGTGCCGAAGAAAGCGATCAGTGTGGCGGATGGCGTTAAAGGGACGTTTGCTTATTTAATCGGTGACAGTTTTGCCAAATTAGGCTTGGGAATGATTGCCGATGGCGTACCGATTTTTGGTTTGACCGGCTGGAAAGGCACGTTTGTTGCGCTTGATACCTCCGCATTTATTTGTATTACCTTGCTGGCTTTCGTTGCTATCGCGGAAGAGCGAAAAATTCGCAAGAGCAAAAAATCCCGATAATTATTTCTGACATTTATTTCTGACAATTGTTTTAATGCTACTGTTTCATCGCAGTAGCATTTTCGATTCACCCGATATTGTTGCACTGCTGTATTAATCAGAGTAGTTTACCCACGTTTTGTCATCTCATTTTTATAATAAACAGCAATGATTAAAGTAGCGCTGGTCGATGACCATGTTGTAGTCCGTTCTGGATTTGCTCAGCTATTGAGTTTAGAGCCTGATATTGACGTTATTGGCGAATTCAGTTCATGTTCTGAAGCAAGAAACGGTCTTCCCGGTCTGGGAGTGATGGTGTGTATTCTGGATATTTCAATGGGAGATGAAAGCGGAATTTCCCTCTTGCAGGATGTTCCATCCGGGATCGGCTGTATTATGCTGAGTGTCCATGACTCCGCCACCATGGTAGAAAGTGCGCTGAAAGCCGGTGCGCGGGGCTATTTGAGTAAGCGCTGTAGCCCGGATGAGTTAGTTCAGGCAGTGCGTACTGTCGCGAATCATGGCTGTTATTTTACACCGGATATTTTGCTCAAGCTGACATCATCAAAAAATGGTGCGGACCATCAGGAACATTTGACGAAACGGGAAAAACAAGTTGCGGAAATGCTCGCCAAAGGCATGGATGTTAAGGCCATCGCCGTTGAATTGGGCTTAAGCCATAAAACCGTCCATGTCCACCGGGCGAATGCCATGAGTAAGTTGGGTGTGACCAATAATGTGGGTTTAGCCAATTATTTTTCTGCCAGTGATCGCTGATGCACCGTTATCTGATCAATTCATTTTGTGGCGGGATCCTGTTTTCTTGCTGGTGGTTCTGTTTGTGGGTGATCGCCTACTATTTTGTGAATGATTCAGAACTGGCGATTTTATTTTTTCCTTTTGCTTTGCGCCTTGGCATTGCCCTGCATATTCCCAAACGGTATTGGCCGACACTGTATGGTACAGAATGGTTATTGACGATTGGTCTGGCGCTGTTAATGAGGCAGCCTCAATGGCTAACCGTCTTAACGGCCAGTATCGCCAGCCTGCCGATTGTTTGGGTTGCCTGCCGTTATTATCACGGCAATCAATGGCAGCGGTTGGTCGTGATGGCGATGGTGATTGCCGTAACGTCAATCGTGAATGTCATTTCAGTCATCAACCATAACCCGGTGTTACCTCTGGCGCTGCTGGTCAGTTTAACCGGCGGTGTCATGCTGGTGCCTTTGTGTTATTTAGTCTGGCACTATCTGTTCCAGAATGTCTGGCTGCCGCTGACGGCCAATGTCATTGTCTATCCGCTGCGTTTCCGTCTGCATCAGGTTATTTTTTATGGCCTGCTGTTTATCCTGAATATTTTCCTTCAGATTTGGCTGCCCAATGAATTGCGCTATTTCGCGCCATTCTGTCTGGTTATTCCGATTATTTTGCTGGCTTTTCGCTATGGCTGGCAGGGCGCGTTACTGGGTACGTTGCTGAACAGTATTGCATTGATTGCAGCGCGCAGTGGTGTTTCCAATCTGGAAATTACGGATTTGCTGTTGTCACTGTTAGTCCAGACGTTAACAGGGATCATGCTTGGCATGGCGGTTCAGCGCCAGCGGGATCTCAACAGGCAGCTCAAGAAAGAGTTATACCGCAATCACTGCCTGTCGCGTCAATTAGTCAAAGCGGAGGAATCGGTCAAGCAGGAAATTGCCCGTGAGCTGCATGATGAAATAGGCCAAAACATTACGGCGATTCGTACACAGGCAAATATTATCCAACGCATTGAAGCGGTGCCCGCCAGTGTGCAGTGTGCGAAAACCATCGAGTTATTATCCCTGAATATTTACGATACCACCAAGATGCTGTTGAGCCGGTTGCGCCCGAAAATACTCGACGATCTCGGCCTGAAAGAAGCTGTTGACCAGCTGTTACGGGATATGGAGTTCGCCGCTCATGGCATCGCAGTAAAAACCTATTGGGAAGTGGATTCTGATACCGCTATCGAACAATTGAGTGATGCAACAAAAGCGACACTGTACCGACTGTGTCAGGAAGCGTTGAATAACGCGTTAAAATACGCCAAGGCCGATAATATTGAACTGCATTTTTCCATTCAGGATCGGATCTGTTTGGTGATTAACGATAACGGTATTGGCTGTCAAGCGGAAGATTATATGAAAGGCTATGGTTTGCGAGGGATGCGCGAACGGGTACAGGCACTGGGCGGTCATTTCACCCTTTGTAACGGGCAACCTTATAGCGGAAAATCGCAGGATGATTCGGCGCTCACCGGTACGAATTTGTCGATTATTTTGCCCAGACTGTAAAAATAAGAATAAGAAACAGCCATGAACTTTTTTTCCCAACTCAAGATTTCTCAACTTCACGCAGTAAATCAACAGGTTTTGTCTGATAGCGAAATTCGACAACAGTACCGTTACTGGCGCTTTCACATCATGCTCAGCCTGTATGTGGGCTATGCCTTGTTTTATTTCACCCGTAAAAGTTTTAATTACGCGGTGCCTGCCATGATCAGCGATCTGGGGCTGGATAAAAGTGATATCGGCCTGATTGGCACGCTGTTTTATATCACTTACGGCTGCTCGAAGTTTATTTCCGGGATTATTTCCGATTGCGCCAACTCGCGTTACTTTATGGGATTCGGGTTGATAGCGACAGGCATCATCAATATCTGTTTTGGCCTGTCCAGCTCCATTGTGATGTTTACTTGCCTGTGGGTACTGAATGCTTGGTTTCAGGGCTGGGCATCGCCGTCATGCGCCAAATTACTGACGAGCTGGTATTCCCGCTCGGAGCGCGGGTTTTGGTGGGCGCTGTGGAATACTTCACACCACGTTGGCAGTGCGTTGGTGGCACTTTTTGTCAGCTTTTTGAGCTGGCATTTTAGCTGGCGGGAAGGGTTTATCGTGCCGGGTTGTCTGGGAATTTTAGGCGGAATACTGTTGTGCTGGCGATTGCGTGATAAACCGGTTTCGCTGGGATTGCCGACCATTGGTCAGTATCGCAATGATTTTTTGGAGAAAAAACACGAAGAGCAGGGAAAAGGCTTAACCTACAGGGAAATATTGGCGATCTACGTTTTACGGAACAAATACATTTGGCTGCTTTCCTGTAGCTATGTGCTGGTTTACCTCGTCCGCACGGTTATCAATGATTGGGGAAATCTCTACCTGACGGAATATCATCATTATGATTTAGTGAGCGCCAATTTTGTCGTATCCCTGTTTGAAGTCGGTGGATTGGTGGGATCGCTGGTAGCCGGTTGGGGATCGGATAAGCTGTTTGGCGGCAATCGTGGCCCGATTAATTTAATCTTTGCCATAGGTATTTTTTTGTCAGTGGCCGCCTTATGGCTGATGCCAATGACGGATATTGTGTTTCAGTCATTGGGATTTTTTGCGATAGGTTTTTTCGTGTTTGGCCCGCAGTTATTGATTGGTATGGCTGCGGCAGAGTGCTCACATAAAAATGCCGCAGGTGCCGCAACGGGATTTGTTGGTTTGTTTGCTTATACGGGCGCCGCGCTGGCAGGTTATCCTTTTGCGATCATTCTGGAACATTATCATTGGACCGGTTTATTTATTACGATTTCGGTTTGTGCCGTAATGATTGGTTTATTATTACTGCCCTTTTTGCAGGCGCAATTCCCTCAGCAAAAAGAAAGATAAAGAGAGCAGCGTTAACGGCTCTCATGACGATGACGGCATTGTTTTTGTTGCTTAAGCCAGTCTTCACGGGTTAATTCCCATATTTCACTATCAAATTGGCCTGATACATACTTTTTCTTCTCTGTCCTGATGACTTTCATGCCTTCGGCCAGTGAAATTCTGCGTGATTTATCATTAACGCTAGCTTTGGCGACCCTGAGCACGGTCTGTCCCAACTCGTTAAACCAATAGCCTGTGACTCTTTCACACGCTTCACGCATAAGCCCTTGCCCTTGATATTCTAAAGAGAGCCAGAAACCGCGATTATTATCCGGTTTCGTATACAGCCCGATGACGCCAATAAATTCATCCGGGTTGGTTTTAATTCGCAGTGACCAAACATAGGCTTTTTGATTTTGTATTGCAGGCAAAGCAACGTTATTGACAAAATTTTCCCCGCCGTTAGCAGGATAGGGCCAAGGCACGGCATTGCTGTCTAAATATTTCACGATTTCCCAATGAGGGAATTTTTGCTGGATATGGGCGGCATCATCGGTGGCCAATCTTTTCAGTAACAGGCGTTGGGTTTCCAGATCTTCAAATGGCATGGTTTGGCCTCGCGAGAAATGTGTTAATTTTTTGTGAAATAAAATAATGAATTTTACGGGCAACAGAGTCAACCCGTCATCATGGGCAATTGCTAAAAATCAGTCATGCAGAAGTGTGATATAGTACACGCCTGATTTTTTCCTTACTCCATCGGAATGTTATGTCTTATCAATGCCCTTTATGTCACTTGCCATTACTGTTTTCGCATCACCAATGGCGTTGCGAAAACAAGCATCAATTTGATTGTGCAAAAGAAGGTTATGTGAATTTGCTTCCCGTTCAGTACAAACGTTCAAAAGAACCGGGGGACAGCGCTGGCATGATGCAGGCGCGAAGGGCGTTTTTACAGGCAGGTTATTACCAGCCATTACAGCAAAAAGTTATTGATCTGTTTAACCGTTTTTTACCTGAACACACGTCACCGGAACAGGCGGGAACATTGCTGGATATTGGTTGTGGCGAAGGTTATTACACCGCTGAAGTGCAAAAACAGTTAAACCTTGCCCGAAATATGGCCGTATATGGTTTGGATGTGGCGAAAGTGGCTATTCGTTATGCGGCTAAACGCTACCCTGATGTGAATTTTTGTGTGGCCTCCAGCCACCGTCTGCCGTTTGCCGATGGTGCACTTGATGGGATTTTGCGCATTTATGCGCCCTGCAAAGCCGCCGAACTAGGCCGGGTGATAAAATCAGGTGGTATTGTTCTTACGGTAACCCCCGGCCCACGTCATTTGTATCAGTTAAAGGAATTAATTTATCAGGAGGTTCGTTTACATCCTGAAAATACCGAACAATTGGCAGGGTTTGAATTAGTGGCGACGGAAATACTGGCTTATGAAATGCAATTGGAAAGCGAGCAATCTTATCATTTATTGCAGATGACTCCATTTGCCTGGCGGGCTTCGGAAGAGGTGAAATACAATCTGAAAGCGGCCAAATCATTTCAGTGTGAAGCCGATTTTATATTAAAAGTTTACCGACGAAATTAATATTTTAATTAACCTGAAAAGGGCCAGCTTAATGCCGGCCTTTGTTCTAATCATCTTCTTTGATTAATTTAGTGTTAATTGAGTTAAAAATTTCGTGTTAAAAATCGTGTTAAAAACATTGGCTTAAAAAATCGCTAATTACCTGATGTAAATCGGTTGATCGCCCGGAATATTCCTTAAAATGCTACGCACACTGGCGCATCAACTCGCATGACTGAATCTTGCGCAAATTGTTGTTTATAGTTGCTGCGCAGCGTTTCGATATTCGTTTCGCTCTCTTTATCCGGCGTGTGGATCAGCAGTAACGCTTTACTGTTCTCGCGTGCCAGTTTGCCGTCGTTGCCCAGCCATTGCCCCTTGGTGTCAAATACCGACAGCCCGTCTTTAAAACGTGGCGTGACCTGTCTGTCGATAAAGGTTTGCCATTCGGTGGTGGTAATCACCGGCCCGGACGGGCGGTTCAGGCCAAAATAGAGTGTCGTTTGGGTCATCGGAGCGCCAGTGTGGCAAACCGGCGCGGATGTTGGTGAAACGGCATTGTGGTTCGGCGTCGCGCAGCTGCTCAACAGCATGGCGGTCACTGCGGCGGCTGCCAGTATCGGAATATTTTTCATTTGCTGCGTCTTTTCCTCGGTGGACGTCATTCAAGTATTGGGTCACATATCATAACGCATTGTCAATGTCGCTTATTGTCGGTTTCGATCACCAATCGGCGTGTGTCTTATATCTTCCCGCTACGCGAAAAGATATAAGACACTCAAATTGCTTCACAAGTGGTAACTTGAAGTTGGATTGATAAATAATCAGAAAAAGATCATTTGGCGTACATAAATAAACCAAGATGCTCAAATAATATATTGAAGCCAATTGCAATTAATACTAATCCACCAATAAGTTCAGCCCGCTTACCCAATAATGGCCCAATATAACGGCCAATTAATATGCCCAGTGTTGCCATCATCATAGTTATAATCCCGATGGTCATCGCAGTATGTAATATATTCACTTGTAAGAATGCGAGACCGACACCAATTGCCATCGCATCCAGACTGGTCGCAATGGCCGCCAATATTAATCGGCTTGGATTGTGTTGACGGGAAATATGGGGTTGAGCGGTCTCTTCAGTTTTATTTTTAAAACTTTCAATTATCATCCGGCCGCCAAGAATAAACAGTAATAAAAATGCGACCCAATGATCCCACTGCATAATATACTGGCTGGCATAAATACCCAGAGACCAGCCGATTAAAGGAGTACAGGCTTCAACTAAACCAAATATGAAACCCGTTCGGAGGGCTTCACGTAAATGTGGACGGTGAAGCGTGGCACCTTTGCTGATGGCAACAGCGAAAGCATCCATAGAAAGGGCAAAGGCGAGAATAAGTGTAGCGTAAAAACTCATTGAAATAACCTCGGTCGGGAGTTCCATATACACACAACTCACCCCCAACCAACAGTGATGTTATGTGCCTATGGTCTTGCCACCCAATTTGGTATTCGTACCACGTTTTATTCAAACGAGTGTGTTGATACGAATTTCCCGGAGCTTTTAAACAGGCTCCAGAACAGGCTACTCCCCAATGACTGAAAGGCAAAATATCATATTTAATTTAAAAAGCAAAATATAAAAAATATTCCCGACAAATTTTCACCAAATAATTTGATAATAATTATCATTACCTTTATCTGATTAAAAATAAGACTGATATTAATTAACAGCCTTATTTTAAATTGAGGTTAAATAGGAGATGAATGTTATTTTTTATTTAGAAAGAATTGATAAATGTTATCCAAGTCATCTAATTCTTTTACGGAAATATATATTTTATTGATTTCAAGATCAATCATTAAAATACCATCTTCCGATAAATTCATGGCTTTTATTTTCTCATAATTAAAGAACCGATTGGCGTAATAAAACCCTGTTTCTTTAAAGAAGAGTTTAGGTGAACGAATATAACCAAAATATATTCCCATTAAAATAATAAAAGATAACAAATAAGTTGTTAATAACTCACCGTTTGAGGTGATATTATTATAAATAATAATGAGAATTAATACGATAAATATTGAGACGTCGATCCGATGTTTTCTTTTTAATTTTATCGTTAACAGAGTTTTGCCTTTGAAATAATGAATAAGAAATTCATCATAAATAGCAAAGGCGAGCATCAATATAATTGAAATCATTAGAATGATGTCATTTACGCTCATTTTAACTCCTGTATTCATAAAATTGGGGAGTTATTTTCTCCCCAATTTATTCAATTATTGTTTTCTTAATTGCTCGTATTGATAACCGAACAATTAAGTTATAAGCCCAGCAGGCCGAAACGGTAACCCGCAATACCGATAACAAAGAAGCCGATAATGATCCACAGCGGGTTGACTTTTCTCCGCAACAGCCACATGCAGCCAAAGGTCAGTAATAGCGGCGCGATACCCGGTAACAATTGATCAAGAATGGTCTGAACTGTGGTGATTTTTTCCACGTTGGTCGTCGGATCTTTCACTGTGGAAACCACAAACGGAATATTGATTTTCGTCCAGCTGTTCACCAAGGCGCCCATGACGAATAACCCTAAAATAGACGCACCTTCGGTCATTTTTTGCAGGAAGCCGCCGCCCATATCTTTGACGATATCCATGCCTTTCTTATAACCATAAGCAACGCCGTAATAGCGGGTCAGCAAACGGACCAAATTGAACAGCACGAAAAACAGAATTGGCCCAAGCAAGCTGCCATTCATGGCAATGCCGGCACCCAGCGCCGCAAATACCGGGCGCATGGTTCCCCAGAAAATCGGGTCACCAACACCTGCCAGCGGCCCCATCAGGCCCACTTTGATACCGTTGATGGCACTGGCATCAATATCAGCACCGTTGGCTTTTTGTTCTTCCATCGCCAGTGTGACACCCAAAATCGGCGCAGCAACATAAGGGTGGGTATTGAAGAATTCCAGATGCCGCTTGATGGCCAGCCTGCGTTCTTCGGTATTTTCCGGGTAAAGACGGCGAATGGCGGGAACCATTGCGAAACAAAAGCCCAATGCCTGCATACGCTCAAAGTTCCATGAACCCTGAAATAAGTTAGAACGCAGGAAAACACCACGGATATCGCTTGGCGTCAGTTTCTTCTGACCCATGTTGGTTGTATCTGACATGTTGTTCATCCTCTTAATCTAATTCGTTATCAAGGTTATTCGGTGTGTTACCGGCAGGCGCGGCGACAGCGTGTGATTTATTGTATTTAGGGCTGAGCTGGATATACAGGATGGCCATAACAGCACCAATGACGCCCAGTATCACGAGGTTATGAATATAGACCGCCACCACAAAACCAAGATAGAAGAATGGCATCAGGTAACCGGCACGCATCATATTAATCACCATCGCATAACCCACAACAACGATCATGCCGCCTGCAATATTAAGGCCGGTGGTGACAACTTCAGGAATGGAATCCAGCATACCTTGAACTTCTTTTGTCCCAACCGACAGCGCAACCACCAGCGCCGGTAATGCAATACGCATGGCTTGCAGGCACAGCGCACCAATGTGTAGCCCCGTGATAGCGCTAAGGTTGCCTTTTTCCGCCGCGTTATCCGCCGCATGTTGGAAGCCGACAGTCAGGGTACGCACGATAATGGTCAGTACCTGACCTGCTGCTGCCAGTGGAATTGCCATCGCAATACCCGCTCCGACGTCCTGACCGCCCGCAATAACCAGAATGGTGGAAATGATAGAGGCCAATGCGGCATCAGGGGCGATCGCAGCACCGATATTCATCCAGCCAAGCGCGATCATTTCCAATGTACCGCCGATGATAATGCCTTTCTGTATATCACCTAAAACTAAACCGACTAACGTACAAGCAATTAATGGACGGTGGAATTGAAATTCATCAAGAATGGAACCCATGCCGGCAATACAGGCAATGATGAAGATCAATACAATCTGAACAACGGTTATTTCCATTGTTTTCTCCTGTAACCAAATGTTATTTGGTAAGAATTTCGTTATTGAGTAATGGGGTATAAAATAATATCTGTTGTTATTTTTTACGCTTTTTTAAGCAAATCCATCATATTCAGGCGGCTATCGCTGGCCACTTTACGTGCTTCAAGCTCGATACCGCGAGCATTCAGTTTTTCGAAAGCGCTGATATCTGCTGCATCAACAGAGATAGCATTGTTGATTTGGGTTTTTCCCTCACGGAAAGCCATACCACCAATATTGATCGATTCCAGCGGAACCCCACCTTCTACGATACGCAGAACGTCAGTCGGGTTGGTGAACAACAGCATAACGCGTTCATCGGTATATTTAGGGTTGTTGTAAACCCGGACACATTTCTCAACATCGATCACATGTGCGCTGACGCCGGGAGGTGCAACCTGTTTTAACAGCGTGGAGCGCACGGTATCTTTGGCGACTTCATCACTGACCACAATAATACGTCTGACGTTAGTCTCTTTTGTCCAGCGGGTTGCTACCTGACCATGAATCAGGCGGTCATCGATGCGCGCAAGGGCAATTTTCATATGACCGCCAGCAGGTGCAGTCACCGGAGGTGCGACAGGAGCAACCGATTCAGGCTTTTCTGTTGCGGTTTCAGGTTGGTTTTCAGGATTGGCCTTAAGGGCACGAATACCTTCTCTGCCTGTTTCTAATGCCACGGCAACCAATTCTTCCATTGATGGATCATCATCGCGACACATAAACGCTTCAACCAGCATGGGAACATTTACACCCGTGACGATTTCGTCGTTTTCCCTGTCTACAACGATACGGTTTGCCGCATTAAACGGGCTGCCTCCCCAAGTATCGACGAAAAATAAGACACCTTGCGTTGTATCCAACGACTCCAGTTTCTTATTGTATTTCTCAAATAACGTATCGGCATTTTCACCGGGCACGAAGTCGATATAAGAAACGTTGTCCTGTTCCCCAATCAACATCTCTGCGGTACGAAGCAGTTGCTCCGCCGCGGCTCCGTGTGTGCCAATCATGATGGCTATACTCACGCTTTTCCCCTCTCTGTAGCAAAATCACGGTCAATATTGACGAAATGTTGCATTATCTATTAATAAACATAATAAATATTTACAAATAAGATAGTTGTAAATTTCAACGTCTACCGAAGATTCATTTCACGCTGCTGTTTCTCATCGTGCTGAATTTCGTTACATCAGAAAATATGTCGCTAGAGTAGCATTGGACGCATTTAAGAAAATTGCTATCAGTCAGAAAATTCAAGATGGACTGTTTTGACGGGATAAAATAAGATTTTATTTTTATTAAAAATAAATGATTGGTGATTTATCTTATTAATTTCGATATTCATGATTTTTATCACTGTTTCCGGTAACAAATTATTAATTTTTTCATAAGAAAAATTTAATACCACGATACTGAAAGAGGAAAAAATGTACTTTATTGATCCGTTTCAGCTAAAAAAAATCCCTACTCGAAAGCAGGGATTTTTTCCAGATAAGAGAAGTTATATCTAGGGAATGAATGGTTTAACTATCAGTTATATTGATAAATTATCGAACTAATTAGTCACATTGTACTTTGATTGCCAAA
The DNA here is from genome assembly GCA_031253755.1 of Enterobacteriaceae bacterium. Classification (GTDB taxonomy): domain Bacteria; phylum Pseudomonadota; class Gammaproteobacteria; order Enterobacterales; family Enterobacteriaceae; genus Xenorhabdus. The sequence continues at coordinate 17,007 of JAIRVT010000038.1, read as the reverse complement.
CCACCACGTGATGTTTCACGGTATTTGGCATTCATGTCCTTACCGGTTTCGTACATGGTCTCGATGACTTTATCCAATGAAACCCGTGGCTCGCTGGTACGGCGCAATGCCATGCGTGCCGCATTGATGGCTTTAACAGAAGCAATGGCGTTACGTTCAATACAGGGAACCTGTACCTGCCCGGCAACAGGATCGCACGTTAAGCCCAAATTGTGCTCCATACCAATTTCGGCAGCGATGCACACTTGTTCAGGGCTTGCGCCAAGCAATTCAGCAAGACCTGCGGCAGCCATTGAACAGGCAACACCCACTTCACCCTGACAACCGACTTCAGCTCCAGAAATGGACGCATTCATTTTATACAAAATGCCAATCGCGCCTGAAGCAAGGAAGTAGCGCGTGAATACCTCAGGCGTGACAGGCTCAATACAGTGATTGTAATAAGCCAGTACCGCTGGCACGATCCCGCATGCGCCATTAGTTGGTGCTGTAACAACACGACCACCGGCCGCATTTTCTTCATTGACAGCCAAAGCGAACATATTGATCAAGTCAACAACGTTCATTGGGTCATTGGATAATTTATTTGATGATGTCAGCATACGGTGCAGGGCAGCAGCACGACGGGGTACGCGCAGTGGGCCGGGCAAGACACCTTCTGTGTTCAGGCCACGTTCGATACAGGCTTGCATGGTGTCCCATACATCGGCAAAGTAATCCGTAATTTCTTCTTTGCTGTGTAAATCCAGTTCGTTTTTCATCATCAAACCGGAAAGCGACAACCCGGTTTTGCTGCAATTCATCAGTAAGTCAGCCGCTGAACTGAACGGATAAGAAACCGGTCTGGTATCTTGGGATGGCTTGCCGAAGTGTTCTTCATCAACAATAAAACCCCCACCGATGGAATAGTAGGTTTTGCTGTAAACTTTTTCGTCACCGGCAAGCGCATGAATTTGCATGCCATTCTCATGCAAGGAAAGATTATCGCTACGGAAGTTCATGCCTCCGTCACGAGGAAAATCGACTTCATGTAAACCATTTGCCAGTGGCAAACGTTGAGTTTGCTCAACATCACGAATAAAACCTGGGATTGAATCAATATCAACAGTAGCAGGCAGATTACCAGCCAACCCCATGATAATAGCGATATCCGTATGATGACCTTTCCCGGTTAATGAAAGTGAGCCGTAAACATCAACAGCTACACGCGTGATAGAGGACATCAGCCCTTGGTCTACAAGATCATCGACAAATTGTTTTCCTGCTTTCATAGGACCAACGGTATGAGAGCTGGATGGGCCGATACCCACTTTAAACATGTCGAAAACGCTAATCACGCAAGACTCCTTAGAGAAGTGAAGAAGAGTAATATTTATAATAAAGTGCGCTACTTGGTAGCGTCGATAGCGAAGTTTACAGGTTTTTTTTAATTATAATAGCTACTGATATGATCTTGAATAATAAATGCGCAAATTTTGTGTTTTTTCGGAAATACTAACGTAATTTTTGAATCTGTTGAGCCAGTTGATAAATAATAGCCGCCGTTAATCCCCAGATCATTTGTTCTCGATACCAATAAAAATAGATTCGATGTTGCCGGTTCTGACGTTTTATATCCAAATATTGATAGTGTGGTAGCGAGAGGGTATCAAAAAGAGGAACTTCGAACACCCTGTCCACTTCAGCCGGATTCGCCTGAAAAGAAAAGGGGGGCGAAACCAGCCCGACGATAGGTGTGACACGATAGCCACCGCTGCTGTTCAGAGGGGCGAGTTGCCCCAGAACCTGTACCTGATGATGAGAAATGCTGACTTCTTCTTCGGCTTCACGCAGAGCCGTAGCGATCAGCGAGCTGTCTTCCGGGTCGGCGGCTCCACCAGGAAAGGCGATTTGCCCCGCATGTGAACGTAAATTGTTGGATCGTTGAGTGAATAACAGCGTCGGTTCTGGCTTACAAATAATCGGTAACAGTACAGCGGCATGGCGCTGATTATTGTTCAGGTGCTCAGGTTTCATCGAGAGCGGTTGTACAGGAAGTTGTAATTGAAACCGATGAATAAAATCAGAAAGCGATGTCATGATTTATGGCATTTCCTTAATTTCGGTAACTTAATTTCGGTAACTTAATTTCGGTAAAATGTGCCCTAACTTATCGAATGTTTCCTGATACTCTTTTTCTGCAATACTGTCGGAGACAATGCCACCACCCGCCCAACAGTATATTTTTCCTTTTTCTGTCAATAAAGTACGGATGGTGATATTGCTGTCCATTGTACCGCAGAAACTAATATAGCCAATAGCGCCACAATATCCATGTCTGCGATGCGGTTCTAATTCTTCAATAATTTCCATCGCCCGAATTTTTGGTGCACCGGTTATCGATCCTCCCGGAAAACAGGCGCGTAGCAAATCAGTCGCGTGATATTTATCCGGCAGCGTTGCAGTAATTGTACTGACAAGATGGTGTACTGCCGGGAAAGCTTCAACGACAAACAGTTCCGGCACTTTAACGGAACCCGGTACGGCAACGCGGCCGATATCGTTTCGCAGCAGATCCACAATCATCAGATTTTCTGCCCGGTCTTTGCGGGAATGCGCTAATTTTTCCGCCTGTAATTGATCTTTTTCTGGATCACTGTCGCGGGGTAACGTGCCTTTAATCGGCCGGGTCTGGATCTGCCGCTCTTCCAGTAATAAAAATCGCTCAGGGGAGACACTGATAACGCAGTTTTCAGGCAAGCGAATAAAGGCAGAAAAAGGTGCGCGATTACACGCACTTAACTGCATGAATGCCTGCCACTCATCCCCTTGGTAATCGGCCTGAAAACGTTGCGCCAGATTGACTTGATAACAATCTCCATCGCGCAGATAGCGGTGGATACGGGCGATTTTCTCATGGTATTGTTGTTCGCTCATATTGGATTGCCACGGGCTGGTGAGCACAAAATCGGGTGTCTGCTGTTTTGAGTGTGAGTTCAGCCATGTCAGGCGGCTGTCAATGTCGTGATAGCCCAATAACGTTGCTTTTTGCTGATGATGGTCGATAATCAGACACCAGTCATAGATCCCAACCGCCATATCGGGAAAGCTCAGTTCATTAATCGCGCTAGCCGGTAACTTTTCCGTCCGCCGTCCGAGATCATAGCCCCATATTCCCAACGCCCCGCCCTGAAACGGGAGTTCGGGATCAAACTGTGGTGTGAAATGACAGGCATGAAGGTGTTCTTGCAAGAGTAGAAACGGGTCATCCTGAGAATAAGACACGGTATCGGCGGTTTTGATTTCTGTAGATGCGCCTTTTGTCACGAAAGTGATAATGGGCTCGGCCACAAGAATATCAAAACGATTATGTGAGTGTTGGGCGGCTCCTGAATGCAATAACATTGCCCAAGGGGAAGAAGAGAGTGGCGTAAAGTAGCTGGTGGCAAGTTCAGGAGAATAAGGTAACTGACGCTTTTGTAATGCAATGTTCATGGTGGAATTCATATTGCCCGGGCAATGGAAAATAACTGTTCAATCGGCGGAGAGTATCATAGATTGGCACGTCTGTTCACGGGTGATTGCACTGCAATTTAAAATTGATCGGGTATATAATCACTGTTTACTATTAATATTTATTGTCAGTTTAAGGAGCACCATGTTTTCAGGTATGCCAGCATTATCCCATGAAGAACAGCAAGTTGCAGTGGAAAAGATCCATCAGCTGATTGCGGAAGGAATGGGAAGTGGAGAAGCAATAGCAATTGTTGCTCAGGAACTGCGGGAAAAGCATCAGGGAAAAAAGCAGATCCGGGTTTTATTTGAGGAAGATATGCAGTAGCAAAACGATATGCAATAGCAGAAGAAACGCATTTTTAACAAAAGAATCATTTTATTTAGTGATAGAGAGGCTCTTATGACGGAACTGCGGAAACTTTACCCAGCTTATAACCCATATCAAACCGGATATTTGGATACAGAGGACGGACACCAGATTTACTGGGAGCTTTGTGGTAATCCTAAAGGCAAACCAGCGGTATTTCTTCACGGAGGGCCAGGTGGCGGCATAGCAGATTACCACCGCCAGTTATTCGACCCTGAGCATTACCATATCATGTTGTTTGACCAACGTGGCTGTGGCCGTTCCAAACCTCATGCAAGTCTCGAAAATAATACAACATGGCACTTAATTGATGATATCGAGCGTTTGCGTAAGCTGATGGGAGTCGATAAGTGGTTGGTTTTCGGCGGTTCATGGGGTTCGACACTCTCTCTGGCCTATGCGCAAAAATGCCCTGATTCGGTATCAGAGCTGGTCTTAAGGGGCATATTCTTACTCAGGCCGCAGGAATTGCAGTGGTATTATCAGGCTGGTGCTTCCCGGTTTTTCCCGGAAAAATGGGAGCGTATGCTTTCGATTCTCCCCGAAGAAGAATGCACTGATGTGATAACGGCTTATAACAAGCGCCTGACAAGTGATGATCTTGCAGTGCGAACGGAAGCTGCCCGCTTATGGAGTGTCTGGGAAGGTGAAACGGTTACGTTGTTGCCTTCTAAATATGGCGATGCCTTTTCAGAAGAACATTTTGCGCTGGCATTTGCCCGAATTGAAAACCATTATTTTATCAACAACGGCTTTTTGGATGAGACACAACAGCTGTTAGATCATATTGATGTTATCCGGCACATTCCTGCGGTTATCATTCATGGACGTTATGATATGGCATGTCAATTACAGAACGCTTGGGATTTAGCGAAAGCCTGGCCGGAAGCTGAGCTGCATATTGTCGAAGGCGCCGGTCACTCTTTTGATGAACCGGGAATTTTACACCATCTCATTAATGCAACTGATAAATTTATTGGAAAATAGCCGGAATAACCACTTGCACAGGTGGTTATTCCGTTCTCATTCATCGCATTTAGCGGCTTCTTGGCTCATAGGGCAAGCGGGACATAAACCGTGATTGTTTGCGGTAGTGATTTAACCGTTGTTGAAAGTATTCCCGCAGGTGTTGTGGCTGGACTTGCTCAATGGTGTCTATAGTGACAGGCATATTGTAGCGCTCTTTAAAGGCGACGCCTGATGCCGCTAAATCAACATTGACTTTATCCATCTCATCTTTAGATAATCTGGCTAAGTTATATACCATTATTTTCTCCAAGCAATTTTTCCTAAACAATTTTTCCTAAACAAATTTCTCTAAACAATTTTCTTTGGAGAGGAAATTAATAAACTCTTCGTTATTTGGCAAGTCTTTATTCGGATAAAAAATAATCTTTTAAATATGAATGGTATCAATTCTCATTTTTATTAAATAATTCCACCATGATTAAATAATTGATTAAATAAAAGTGATTCTTATTTCTTTATATTTAATGAGATTTATTCTTGCTGTTAAAATAAAATAAATCCCTCATTATCATAATGTTATGTATTTATAATTTCTTTTTGTTTTATTGGATTTTAATAGGCATAATATGCGGAATTTAATAAATTCTTTGGAGGATGAAGTAATGTTAAAACAAGAAATGATCGCGAAATTAAATGAGCAATTAAATCTGGAGTTTTATTCTGCTAATTTATATCTGCAAATGAGTGCATGGTGCAGTGATAAAGGATATGAAGGTGCGGCTGCATTTTTGAGAACTCATTCACAAGAAGAAATGCAGCATATGCAGCGGTTATTCGACTATCTGGGCGATACAGGTGCAATGCCAGCACTGGGCACTATCCAGGCACCGCCGGTTGAGTTTGATTCTATTTCTGATGTATTCACCCAAACCTACAAGCATGAAAAACTGATCACTGAAGAGATTAATGGCTTGGTTCATTTGGCAATGACAACCCAAGATTATTCAACTTTTAACTTTTTACAATGGTATGTGGCTGAACAGCACGAAGAAGAAAAATTGTTCAAATCTATTCTGGATAAACTGGGTATCGTTGGCGAAAGCGGTAAGTCTCTATTCTTACTGGACAAAGAATTAAAAGGATTATCCACACCGGCTCACGTTTGAATAAGAAAGCAAAGAAAGCACTAAGAAAAATCAAATTCCGGTTAGTTATACCGCAATTCCTGTTTTTTGAATGCACTTGAAAAAGAATGTTCTTAAAAAAAACTGTTCTTAAAAAAGTTCTTAAAGCGGAGATTGCGGTTTTTTCATTTTATCCCCTATTTTTTGTGTAATGCTTCACAGGTCAGTGCATTTAGCGCAGATTAAACTTGTCTTTTGATATAAAATTCCCGCCAGATATAAAAATTCATCTGTATATTAAAGGGTTATGTATTATGTCTATTTCGAATATCCGTTCATTCTGGGTCAAGCTATCTGCTTTGGTTGTGTTGTTTGTTGGCATCTCCTGCCAGCAGGCTTTAGCTCATGCTCACCTAAAAGATCAGAGTCCGGCAGAAAATACAACAGTGGAATCCGCACCACAGGTGATAACCCTGAGTTTTTCAGAGCATATTGAACTTGGGTTTAGCAAAGTAAAATTAATTGGCCCAGGGAAAAAAGAGATTAAAACAGGCCAGTTATCCCTTGATCCGAAAACAAAAATGAAACTGATTCTACCGGTAGAAGGTAAGCTGGCAGCGGGTGAATATAGTGTCGATTGGAGTGTGCTTTCAGTCGATGGGCAAAAAACGAAAGGCGTCTACAGCTTTACGGTCAGCTAATGATTTCACTTGAAGTACTCTCCGCATTCTGCCGTTTCTCTCATTTTGTGGTAATGATGCTGATGTTTGGGTTGAGCTAGGTAAACAGGCGAAAGAAAGGTAAAATCCCGGCCATAAATTTATCAGGGGATAACGATGAAACGAGTATTTTGTTTTTTATCTTTTTTACTGCTTTCTTTTCAGGGTATTGCGGCACCGATACAAACTGTCAGTAAATTACAGTTCGGAAAGCAGTGGGCGTTTACTCGCGAAGAAGTCATGCTTGACTGTCGTTCGGGCGGCGCACTGTTTGTGGTCAATCCCAGCACACTGATGCAATATCCGCTCAATGAGCGTGCAGCCGAACTCATGAAAACGCATCAGGTTATTGCAACGCCACTCAGCACAATACTTTTAGATGATCCAGACCATAAGCAGCAAAAAATGAGTGTTGAACCATTTCAGAAAGCAGCAATGGCACTGTGCAATGATAAGGGAAACGGTGTTGATAAAGGAAACAACAAAGAAAATGGCAAAAAATAACTGATTATCTGCGGCTAAATACTAACGTGACATGCTAATTAACTGCCTAAATAATTAGCGCGATTTGGTAAATTACTGCGTGTCAACTATTCTTTAAAGAGAAAAATTGTTCTGGGTCTCAATGGCGTTTTAGCGCACGGCTCTTTGACAGAGCCATTTTCCCTAGGCTGAGTAGAGGAGTAAACTCGGCCTTTTTTTGTCATGCTTACCATGAAAAATGAAGGGTTTTCCTTTTTTTTACAAAATCATTTCCTTTTATGTTCGGTATAAATCTGCCTGATAGGCTTTGAATAACCTCTTGGTGCAAATAAATGGTATAGCGAAACAATAATGACGTGTTTGTTGACAAAAGGTTTAATAATTATATGAGAGGGAACACAGTTTTAGCTGCAAATTAAGTCGTTTTCTAAAATAAGCTGTGATAACTGGCCGAGTTTTATAAATGAGTTCTGGTAAAAATCGTTAAAGAAAATTTTAATTCTGAAATTCAGACGGTATCCTAAGGAATATTAAGAATCGAAACGGCAAGGTTTTTTTGTTACCAAGCAAAAAACCTGTTTTGCTCTTATTTTGTTGTCGTTTAAACACTGTCCCTGTGGTTGTTATTATGTAGGTATATATGGAAAAAAATGAATTTTATCAGGAACTATCAGATAGTTTGATGGCGCTATTATCGGGTGAATATAACTTGATTGCCTCTCTTGCGAATACAAGCGCATTGCTGTATGAGCGTCTGGATAATGTTAATTGGGTTGGTTTTTATTTGACAGAGGGTGATACCTTAGTTTTAGGGCCATTTCAGGGCAAAATTGCTTGCGTTCGCATTCCTGTCGGGAAAGGTGTATGCGGAACCGCTGTAGCTGAGAATACTATCCAGCGTATTTCAGATGTGCATGCTTTCTCCGGTCATATTGCCTGTGATGCTGCCAGTAATGCTGAAATTGTCTTTCCTTTGGAAATTAATGGGCAAATTATCGGAGTATTGGATATCGACAGCACGGTCTTTGATCGGTTTGACGGACATGATGAACATGGGCTGAAAGGGCTTGTTGAAAGGCTTTGTAAGCATTTGGAGCAATGTGTTTTATCAAAATCTTTGCAACAGAATGTAACTTAACATATGTATAACGTGGCATTTATCCGCAACACTATTATAATGTCGCCTGTTCATGCCTGCATTGGTTGGCAAAATCGTTGTGATCAGGAAATTTCATGGAAAACCCACCTAAGTTGAACAATAGTAAAGAAGTCATTGCATTTTTGGCTGAACGTTTCCCGCTTTGTTTTGCCGCTGAAGGCGAAGCACGTCCTCTGAAGATCGGGATCTTTCAGGATATCGTTGAACGTATTCAGGGCGAAGAGTGTTTGAGTAAAACACAACTTCGTTCTGCACTGCGCTTGTATACTTCCAGTTGGCGTTATCTTTATGGCGTTAAAGAAGGTGCCCTGCGTGTTGACCTTGATGGCAACACATGTGGTGAACTGGAGGCTGAGCATATTGAACATGCACGCCAGCAATTAGCAGAAGCTAAAGCTAGGGTACAGGCTCAACGAGCTGAACAACGCGCCAAAAAACGTGAAACAGAAAACGGATCTGACAAGAAAAACGAACGTCCTGTAAATAAAAAGGCTGCGCCTCGGCGTCAGTTGGTGACAGGTAAAAAAGATGAGAATCGCCCATCGCGTTCGCAAGATCGTCCGCAACAAGCGCGTAAACCAGTAGATAAAACGAGCAAGAAAATTGCGCAGCCTGAGTTAACCTCAGTTACAGATGTATCCTCTTTGACCGTCGGCCAGACAATCAAAGTCAATGTAGGAAAAAGTCTTATGGACGCTTCTGTATTGGAAATTGCTAAAGATGGTGTAAGAGTGCAGCTACCTACTGGTTTGGCAATGATCGTACGCGCAGAACACTTAAAGTTCTGATACGGAGGCCACCTTGGGCATGAACAAACTCATTACTTTGGCTTTCGTCTTAGGGCTATCAGTCTCAGGCATAGTGCATGCAGAAACGCCTGATGACAGTGCAGTTCGTGACAGTAATGTGACTAATAGCGGTGTTATTAATAGCAATGTTACTAATAACGCTGCAACGAGTACTGGTATAGCGGGTGCCAATAATATACCCGTTGTTACGATCAATCAGCTACCCAATCTAAAACCGGAACTGCAACACAAAACCGTGAGCCAACGGATTGTTTCCCGTTTCCTTCACTCTCACTATCGTCATTTTAATCTGGATGCCGATTTTTCAGGCAAAGTTTTTGATCGTTACTTAACTATGCTGGATTACGGGCATAATGTTTTCCTTGCATCAGATATAGCTCAATTTGCTGGGCAAAAAGGAAATCTGGGTAAAGAACTTGAAAATGGTGATCTGCACCTTCCCTATGCGTTGTTCAATTTGCAGCAGAAGCGCCGTTTTGAGCGTTATCAGTATGCGCTTTCTCGATTAGAACAGCCTGTGGATTTAACTGGCAATGACACACTGGAAACGGAGAGAGAGAAAGCGCCGTGGCCGACAAATGTTAAAGAGTTAAATAACCTTTGGGATGCCAAGATTAAATCCGATTGGATAAATCTCAAGTTGTCAGGAAAGAATGACAAAGAGATAAAAGAAACATTAACGAAGCGCTATCGAACCTTGCTGAAACACTTGACTCAGAGTAAAAGTGAAGATGTTTTTCGCACGATTATGATGGCTTTTTCGCGTGAAATAGACCCTCATACCAGCTATCTTTCCCCCCGTGATACCGAGCAATTCAATTCTGAGATGAGCCTTTCTCTTGAAGGAATAGGTGCTGTTTTACAGCCTGAAGATGAATATGTCATGGTTCGCTCACTGGTTGCGGGAGGGCCGGCAGCCAAAAGTAATTTACTCAAAATCGGAGATAAAATTATTGGTGTCGGGCAAGCAGGGAAACCTGTTGTCGATGTTGTCGGCTGGCGACTGGAAGATGTTGTTGCTCTGATTAAGGGCCCCAAAGGGAGTAAGGTTCGCCTTGAGATTATTCCAAGTGCTAAGGGCGCAAAAAATCACATTATTACCTTAACTCGTGAAAATATCCGTCTTGAAGATAATGCAGTTAAAATGTCGGTCAAAACGGTGGGTAAAGAAAAGGTCGGTGTCCTTGATATACCTAGTTTTTATGTTGGTTTGACTAATGATGTCAAAGTGCAACTGCAAAAATTAACCAAACAAAATGTTTCTGCGGTTGTCATCGATTTGCGCAGCAATGGCGGTGGTGCATTAACGGAAGCTGTCTCACTTTCTGGTTTATTCATTCCAACTGGCCCGGTTGTGCAGATTAAGGATAACACTGGCCGGGTGAAAGAAGATTCAGATACTGATGAGGCGATATATTATAAAGGGCCATTAGTTGTCTTAGTTGATAATAGAAGTGCTTCCGCATCTGAAATTTTTGCAGCAGCAATGCAAGACTATGGCCGTGGATTAATTGTTGGTGAGCCTACTTTTGGTAAAGGAACGGTTCAGCAATATCGCAGTTTGAATCGTATCTATGACCAGATGCTCAGCCCTGATTGGCCCGAAATTGGTTCTGTACAATATACCATTCAGAAATTTTACCGGGTGAATGGCGGCAGTACTCAACGCAAAGGTGTTGCACCTGACATCCTGATGCCGACAGGAAAAGAAACGCCTGATGTTGGTGAAAGTCAGGAAGACAATGCCTTGCCTTGGGATAGTATTCAGCCGGCAAATTATGTCTCTTCAAAGGTTATTTCGGAATTAGCACCACAATTGACTAAATTGCATAATCAGCGCATCGAGCATGATCCTGAATTCAACTATATCAATCAGGATATTGATTATTACAAGGTGATGAAAGCACGTCATGGTGTTTATTCGCTGAATTACGCGCAGAGAGATAAAGAAAATAAAGAATATGAAACAATTAAATTGAATCGTATTAATGAGCGCTTTAAGCGGGAAGGAAAAAAACCGCTTAAATCACTCGATGATTTGCCAAAAGATTATACCGGGCCGGATCCTTACTTAGATGAATCGGTACAGATTGCTCTGGATTTGGCTCATCAACCTGCCGAAATGAATCAGTCGAAGTAATTTAAAATTCTGTTATCGATAAAGCCGATTTTATAATCGGCTTTATTATTTTTGATTTTTTATCACTGAGCCATATTGTAAAGTTATGTTGACCTTATCGCTTAATGCCCTAAAAAAATTGAATAATGCAGTTTCAATCCCCATCTTATTATTTACTTTTAGTTGAACTATCTGATCTTTAAAGGAAGCAAATTTATATGATGCGAATTGCCTTGTTCCTACTCACTAACTTAGCAGTCATGGTGGTATTTGGGATAATACTTTCACTCACAGGAGTTCAGCGAAGCAGTGTGACTGGCCTTATGATCATGGCGGGGCTGTTTGGCTTTGGTGGTGCATTTATTTCTCTGTTAATGTCGAAATGGATGGCATTACGTTCTGTTGGTGGTCAGGTTATTGAAAAACCCGCTAACGATATGGAATTTTGGTTAATGGAAACGGTTCGTCGCCAGTCAGCACAGGTTGGAATTACCATGCCTCAGGTGGCGATCTATGATGCTCCTGATATCAACGCATTTGCGACAGGGGCGCGTCGTGATGCTTCACTGGTTGCGGTCAGTTCTGGGTTATTAAATAACATGAGCCGCGATGAAGCAGAAGCCGTCATTGCTCACGAAATAAGCCATGTTGCGAATGGTGATATGGTCACGATGACCTTATTGCAAGGTATTGTGAATACGTTCGTTATTTTCATTTCGCGTATCATTGCACAAGCGGCAGCCAGTTTCTTGTCCAGCAGCGATAATGAAAATGAAACCAGCAGTAATGGTAACCCTATCATTTATATGGTCCTTTCCATGGTTCTGGAAATTGTATTTGGTATCCTGGCAAGTATTATCACCATGTGGTTCTCCCGTTATCGTGAATTTCATGCTGATGCTGGATCAGCAAAACTTGTCGGCCGTGAAAAAATGATTGCTGCACTACAACGCCTTAAAACCAGTTATGAGCCTCAGGAAGAAGGCAGCATGATGGCGTTTTGTATTAATGGCAAATCGAAGAGTTTCAGCGAGTTGTTTCTATCACACCCGCCATTGGATAAGCGTATTGAAGCGCTGCGTAGCGGCGAGTACATGAAATAATGTATTTGTCAGCGGATAACGCTAAAAATAACTGATTAAATTAATAGCCGGAATCCAGTATAAATTCCGGCTATTTTGCTTATGTCTATGGTGCAGAAAACTAAATTAAGATTGATTCAGTTTTACTTCATCTTGGTCGAATATTTTTTTGTCGGTTTTCTTCATCAATTGGCTGGTGATTGTACCAGCGGTCATAGCTCCGTTAACATTCAGCGCCGTGCGACCCATATCAATAAGAGGCTCAACAGAGATCAGCAGAGCAACTAAAGTAACGGGTAGCCCCATCGCAGGCAGGACGATAAGCGCCGCAAATGTTGCGCCACCTCCCACACCGGCGACACCGGCAGAGCTTATTGTCACGATACCAACAAGTGTTGCGATCCACAGGGGATCAAGCGGGTTAATTCCAACGCTTGGCGCAATCATGACTGCCAACATTGCAGGATAAATGCCCGCGCAACCATTCTGGCCGATAGTTGCACCAAATGAGGCAGAGAAACTGGCTATCGATTCTGGCACACCAAGTCGGCGAGTCTGTGTTTCAATATTTAACGGGATGCTGGCTGCGCTTGAGCGGCTGGTAAAGGCAAATGTCAGCACAGAACCTGCTTTTTTGAAGAACTTCAGCGGATTGATTCCGGTTAACGCTAAAAGAACCCCATGAACAATGAACATCAAGCCTAAGGCAACATAGGAAGCAACAACAAAGTTACCTAACTGTGCAATATCACGAATGTTTGAGCTGGCAACGACTTTAGTCATTAATGCCATAACGCCGTATGGAGTAAGGCGCATCACTATTCTGACCAATTTCATCGCCCATGCCTGCATGGTATCAATGGCTAGAAGTGCCCGCTCACCCCGCTCGCTATCATCTTTCATCATTTGTAATGCGGCAATTCCCAGGAAGGTTGCAAAAATGACCACACTGATAATGGAAGTCGGGCTTGCTCCGGTGAGATCTGCGAATGGATTTTTAGGGATAAAAGACAGGATTAATTGTGGCACACTCAAGTGTGAAACTTGAGTGATATAGTTTGTTTCAATGGCTGATAAACGGGCAGTTTCTTGCGTTCCTTGAATTAACCCTGCTGAGGTTAATCCAAAAAGGTTGGCAATAAGAATACCAATTAATGCTGAAATTGCAGTCGTGAGCAGTAAAGTTCCAATCGTCAGTAAACTTATCTTTCCTAAAGAAGATGCCTTATGCAGACGTGCAACTGCACTTAGAATAGAAGAAAAGACTAATGGCATAATGACCATTTGTAGTAACTGCACGTAGCCATTGCCGATGATGTTGAACCATGTAATTGATTCTTTCACGATAGGGTTTTGTGCACCATAAATAACATTGAGTGCCAAACCAAAAAAAACACCAGCAATTAACGCAATAAGTACTTTCTTGGATAAGCTCCATTGATCCGAGCTGGTTTTTGCCAATACAACGAGTAGTGCTGCGAAAATCAGCACATTAATGATGAGTGGTAAATTCATCTCATCCTCCAATTTTTGAGCGGTATTATTTTTACATGGTATATATTCAATTTTGGTTATAACAAAAATTTTCACCATGTTTTCAACTAAAGAAGCATGGTATCAACATAAAAATAGTTTCTTTATAATCAAATGGAATATGGTATAAGCGTTTATCATTAATTAATACAATTTATTATGGAAATTTACCTAAGCCAGTTTACTGGATTTACAGTGATTTGATATATATGGAAATAAAACGATTTAAGAAAGATGTGGTGAAATTAAAATCAATAATAAATAAGTTAAATTTATATTTCTGAATGCCCCTATTTTAACGATAGGGGCATGAGTTAACTAAAGTAAATTCAGTTAGTTATATAAGTTTTGCAATTTGTCGATATGCACTTTATCAATCGATAGCTTGTCGAAAAATTGCATAAATGAAAAATCAATATGCTGTGGGATGAAAATCGCAATCACAACGATTAAAAGGGCTATAAACCGTTCTGCTTTTTTACGTTCTTTTCCTCTTAAGATGGGAATGCAAAAACGCATTTTTAGAGGCCATAAGAGAGGAATACCAGCCGGAGTAAGCATATCTGCAATTAAATGGCTGATATAGCCGATGATCATGGCGTGGAAAAAGTCAGTGGGTATCGGCCAATCGGCAGGCATTTCAGTTTGAAAAAGAAAAATACCGGCTGTCAGCGCCAATAAGCTGTGCGTAAACCCTCGGTGTCCACAAAGCCGTGCGATAGGAATGGAAATAAAGCGGAATAATCTGCCTAATGTTGATTGTGGATGGTCAATGTCAGGTAATAAGGAAGCCAGAAGTACACCTGGGAGCATATGTAGCCAATCTCCCTGTGCGATTTCTGGCGTGATTTCTAGCTGGTGAGCCAATACAAGGCTGGCAACTGAAAAGATAAGATGCCCTTCTGCTGTCATAATTATTTATACTGGATTGTTGTTGCACTGGTATGGGTGCTGATTGCTGTTTATGTATACAGTGCGGTAGTATAGAGGGTTTTTTATAGGTTGAATAGAGGTTAAAAAGAAAAATCTTTTATTTATTAGTATATCACACTAATATTTGATGGATTTTTGTCTCGAATAGCGATTGATGTTTCGGAAGATTTGTTCACGGGCTATTGAGTTAACAACTTGAAATCTATTGAGCATATGCTCATGAGGAGTATTAATGACATATCAACAAGCAGAATACGTCTACCTAATCACCTCATATCATGCTTAGTCATGAATATATATATAATATATTGATTTTTAATAAAATTAAATCCCATTCTTACCTGTAATAATCAACAGTAGTCACGGATATTTATAGATGTGTCACAAAAAATTTGTACAAATTTGTGTACATAATTTACATTATAAGCTGTGTTATTTTTCGAGGAAAATGATATGGCAATTACTGATTCGTGGCTTCGCTCTACCAATGGTAAATCTCAAGAAAAAATGATTACCAAATCAGATAGGGATGGTCTATCTGCTCGCGTTAGTACCAAAGGGAAAATCACATTCCAGTTCAGATATCGCTGGAATGATAAAGGAGAGCGCATTGATATAGGAACCTACCCAGCAACTGGTTTAAAAGAGGCGCGTGACCTAGTAATTTCTTATCGCGGCGAGCTAGAACAACTTCGTAACCCTAAGATAGTTAAACAGGTTCGCAAAGAATCGGTATTGGGTGCTATGACCGTAGATAGATTGATACGGGATTGGTGGGAAAGAACCATGAAGGGATCAAAGGTTAATGCTGATCAGGTGTTGCGTTCTTTTGAAATTTATATTTTCCCCAAAATAGGTAAATTACCTCATGATGAAGTAACACTCCATGTCTGGCTTTCTTTAATTGAGGATATTTCCAAACAGGTTCCATCAATTGGTGAGCGGATACTGGTATACAGCAAGAGGGCGCATAAATGGGCGGTTCGGCGAGGAATAACCGATTTAACACCGTTATCTGATGTAGGAGTAAGTGATTTAGACTTAGGGGGAAAAAATTCAGAAAATGGTATTAATCTCGATTTTGAAATAAGAGAAAGAGCACTAAATGAAGAAGAGCTAACAGTTCTTTTTCAGCTTATTAATTCTCCCCAATATAATCCGCGCAATGCACTAATAATAAAACTATGCTTGCTATTTGGGTGTCGTATCAATGAGTTATTAAAAGCTAAGGTTGATGACTTTGATTATGAAAAAGATATTTGGGTTATCCCGCCAACCAACCATAAAACGGGACGAAAAACAAAAACACCTATCATTAGACCGATTACTTCAGCCGCGAAAGAATTAATTGAACAAGCAAAGGAATTAAACTTAGGAAGCACATATTTATTTGTTGTAAATGATGGAGAGCCATTTTCACGAGGAAGTTACACTAATATGATCTTGACACTCAATAAAAAAATGTCTAAATATTTTGATAATTCTTATACTTCTTGGTCAATCCATGACTTACGCAGAACCATGCGCACAGGTGTTTCTGAATTAACCCCGCCGCATGTGGCTGAAATTATGTTAGGTCATAAACTGCCAGGAATATGGCAGATGTACGATAAGCACACCTACCTAAATGAGCAGAGAGAGGCATACGAGCGCTGGTGGGATAAACTGACTAAAATCGTTTCCCGTTCTCCCAGTCAAAAATATCCTGTCGTAGAAAGTTAAGCTGGTCGGATTTGAATTTGGGTTTTGGGAAGCCTTCACGCCTTTGCTTCCCATTACCGCACCACAATCTTATGGTGTGTGGTGTTACTTTGTATCGATCTGCCAGTTCCTTTGTTTTGAAATAGGGATATTCACTCATCATTTATCTCCTTTCTGATACCCGTTCCTCAAAATAACCCCAGCCACTTTCGCCGGAGTTACCTCTTCATCCCATGTCGCATCAAAAATAATATTGTTCAGCTCCATAGTAAGGATGTCGTTCAAATTCTTTGGCCTTTCAGAACAGGGCGCTTCATCAGGTATGCCTTCCATTATTTCAATGGTCAGAACAGTTATTTCTTCCGCTTCCCGTTCCGGCTTGCGGTAACCAGCATTCCAGATTGCATCAGTGATATCCGCAGGATCGCCCCAAGCTGAGGCGATGATTTGAGTTAGGTGGAATGAGTTATTGATCATTGCCATTTTCCTTTTTCTGCTTTATTTCATGGCCTGC
>JAIRVT010000107.1 GCA_031253755.1 Enterobacteriaceae bacterium | reverse complement strand
CCAGTGATTAAGCAAAAAAATACCCTCATAACCTGATAGTGATGAGGGTATTTTGAATCAACCTGAAGATCAGTCAATCGAAACCGATTAGGCAATTCCTTAACTGAATGGTGTTACCTTCAAGGGTGGCTTTTGCGGTTTTGTAGTTAGCATCATCCGGCGTCACATCGCTGCGAACAGGCATTCCCCATGAGAGCGCGCTGACGCTGGTTTGCGCCTCTTTGCTCAACAGGAAATTAATCAGTTTCTGACCGTTTTCACTCTCCGGTGCGCCCTTGACCAAACCCACTACGTAAGGAATAGCCAGCGCGCTGCGCTCACCTTTCGTATCGGCAGGCCAGAAGATCTTCACGTTAGGATTGCGCGCCATCTGCGCCAGATTCATCTGCAAATCGCCGTTGGCAATATACAGCTCACCTTTATTCACCAGCGCGGTCAGCTTGCCGGTAGACGCGGACGGCCCGACATTATTGGCCTGCAATTTGCCGAGATATTCAAAACCGTTGTCTTTGCCGCCAAAGCTATGAAAGACCTGTAGCATCACTGCGGTGCCGTCAGCGGCCTGACCCGGCGTAGAATATTGCAATTTATTTTTGAAACGGCTGTCGAGCAGATCCTGCCAGCTTGCCGGAGCGGTTTTCAGCAGTTTGCCGTTATAGATAAAACTGAGATAGTTTTTCACCAGCGGCGCGTAAAAGTCAGTTGCGCCGGGAATTTGCGCGGCAGCGTCGGATTTAAAGCTCGCCAGCAGTTTTTCAGCGGCAGCGCGCTGAATGAACGGCGGCGCGGTCACCAGCACATCGGCCTGTGGATTGGTGCGCTCTTTAAGCAGACGCTCAACCACCACGCCACCACCCCCTTCGACGTAGCGTACGGTAATGCCGGTCGTCTTGGTGAACGCATTGAATTGCGCCTGATACCAGCTTTTGTCTCCGTCATGTAAACCGTCGATGGAGTAAACCGTGACAACAGGAGCCGCCCATATCGGGGCGCTGGCAAGGGCGAAAACAGACAGCAGAGCAAGTCGGGAAAGTTTCATCGTAACTAGCCTCATTGAGTGCATTTAAGTTTTAGGGCATAACCAGATTAGACGGCTTTTATGACAAAACGATGAAAGTTTTAATTTACCGATGTTTATGAATTTTTTGTGACAACGCCATTTTCCTTTTGACCCTTTGCAGGAAAAATAGTCATGATAAGTATCAATTATTATATACCCCATGGATTTCAAGTTGCATCGAGGCGGCAAGGGGCAACTTGAAAGACGACGGGTATGCAAATCTGGTAGCGGCCAAAGGTGAATAACATGACTTTTCGTAACGACCTGCCTTGTAGCGATCATCCTCGCAGCAATTTTCTTCGCAACGATCCTCCTCACACCGATCCTCCTCACAACGATCGTCTTCATAACTACCTGCTCCTGACTCCCGGCCCGTTAACCACGTCACGCACTGTGAAAGAAGCGATGCTTTTCGACAGCTGTACCTGGGATGATGACTACAATCTTGGTGTGGTAGAGCAGATTCGCCAACAGTTGATTTCGCTTGCCACTTCAGCGGCTGGCTACACTTCCGTGCTCTTGCAGGGCAGCGGCAGTTATGCCGTTGAAGCGGTACTCGGCAGTGTTATCGGCCAACAGAATATCAGCCGGCAAAATAAAGTGCTGATTGTCAGCAATGGAGCTTACGGCGCACGGATGGTAGAAATGGCCGGGCTGATGGGTATCGCGCATCACGTATACGACTGCGGTGAAATTGCCCGGCCTGAGGTCGCGGCCATCGAGACGATCCTCAACGCTGACAGCACAATCACCCATATCGCGATGGTCCATTGCGAAACCACCACCGGTATGCTTAACCCTATTCGTGAAGTGGGTGAACTGGCACGTCAATTCGGCAAAACCTACATCGTCGATGCTATGAGCAGTTTTGGGGGAATTCCGTTGGATGTCGCGGAATTGGGTATCGATTTTTTGATTAGCTCTGCCAATAAATGTATTCAGGGCGTACCCGGCTTTGCTTTTGTGATCGCCCGTACGGATAAACTTGCCGCCTGTGAAGGACGCTCCCGCTCGCTGTCGTTAGATCTCTACGCCCAATGGCGTTGCATGGAGGACCATCACGGTAAGTGGCGTTTTACCTCGCCAACGCATACCGTACTGGCTTTCGCCCAAGCGCTGAAAGAGCTGAGCGCAGAAGGCGGTGTGGTGGCGCGCCACCAGCGCTATCACAACAACCAACGTCAACTGGTCGCCGGTATGCGTGAACTGGGTTTCCGCACCCTACTGGATGATGCACTCCACTCGCCAATCATTACCGCGTTTTACTCGCCGACAGATCCACAATATCGCTTTAAGGATTTTTATACTCGTCTGAAAGCGCAAGGCTTTGTGATTTATCCCGGCAAGGTGTCACAGAGCGATTGCTTTCGGATTGGTAACATTGGCGAAGTATACGAGGACGATATTGTTGCCTTGCTTGCCGCTATCAATGATGCCATCTATTGGCAAGATCATATTGAAAAGTTCGCACCAAATAAGGAACCACAATGAACCGCATTCACGCCGTCATTCTCGACTGGGCAGGTACTACCGTCGATTTTGGCTCTTTTGCGCCCACCCAGATTTTTGTCGAAGCGTTCCGGCAGGCTTTTGATGTCGAGATCACGCTCGCAGAGGCACGTGTGCCGATGGGCCTCGGCAAATGGCAACATATTGAAGCGCTGGGCAAGTTATCCGCCGTTGACGCCCGCTGGCAGGCTAAGTTTGGCCGTTCGATGACCGCTGCGGATATCGACGCCATCTATGCCGCCTTTATGCCACTGCAAATTGCAAAAGTTGTCGATTTTTCAGCCCCCATTGCAGGAGTTATCGACACGATTGCAGCATTTCGCGCTAACGGCATTAAAATCGGCTCCTGTTCCGGTTACCCGCGTGCGGTCATGGAAAAACTGGTTCCGGCGGCCGCCCGCCACGGTTACTCGCCGGATCACTGGGTCGCCACTGACGATCTCGCAGCCGGTGGCCGTCCCGGCCCGTGGATGGCGCTGCAAAACGTTATTGCACTCGGCATTGATGCCGTTTCTCACTGCGTGAAAGTCGATGATTCCGCTCCGGGCATTGAAGAGGGGATCAACGCTGGCATGTGGAGCGTCGGGCTGGCAGTTTCCGGCAACGAATTTGGGGCGACGTGGGAAGAATATCAGGCAATGTCCGCGCAAGACATTGCGACTCGCCGCGACAGCGCAGCCAGTAAGCTGTATGCCGCAGGCGCGCACTATGTGATCGATTCGCTGGCAGATTTGCCAAAAGTCATAGCGGTAATTAATTCGCGTCTGGCAAAGGGCGAACGCCCGTAACATTTCTGCATAGCCGTTCTGAATTGCCGTTCTAAATAGTATTTCTGCCCGGCGGCATTACGCTGCTGGGTAGAAATGGTGATAGAAATTTAACGGCTATTCAGCGAATCAAGCACTTGTACGAATCAAATAGTCGAATGCGCTGAGCGCGGCTTTTGCGCCTTCTCCCGCTGAAATAATGATCTGCTTGTAGGGAACGGTCGTACAGTCACCCGCAGCAAATACCCCTTTCACATTCGTTTCACCACGCATATTGACTTCAATCTCACCCATACGGTTGCGAGCCACGGTGTCACCTAACCATTGTGTGTTAGGTAACAAGCCAATCTGAACGAAAGCGCCCGCCACATCTAATGAATGCACGCTTTCATCTGTGCGATCTTTATAGTCAAGGCTCGTCATTTTGGCGCCGTCACCTTTCACTTCTAAGGTTTGTGCATTCAAAATAATATCGATATTTTTCAGGCTACGGGCTTTTTGCTGCAAAACCGCATCCGCTTTCAGCTCAGGCGCAAACTCTAAAACCGTGACATGCTCGACGATACCCGCCAAATCAATCGCGGCTTCGATACCAGAATTACCGCCGCCGATAACCGCGACACGTTTTCCTTTAAACAACGGGCCATCACAGTGCGGGCAAAATGTAACGCCTTTCGTGCGATATTCTTGCTCTCCCGGCACGCCCATATTGCGCCAGCGAGCCCCTGTCGCAATGATAATGCTGCGTGATTTCAATACACCGCCTGAAGCCGTTTCGATGTGATGCAAACCACCTGCTGCTGTTGCCGGGATCAATTTCGTGACGGATTGCCCGTCAATCACATCCACGCTGTAGTCATCCACATGGTTTTTCAGGGCACCGGCAAAGATCGCGCCTTCGGTTTTAATCACAGAAATATAGTTTTCGATATCCACCGTATCCATGACCTGACCACCAAAACGCTCACCAATCACTCCCGTGCGGATCCCTTTTCGTGCAGTATAGATTGCCGCTGAAGCGCCCGCTGGCCCGCTACCGATAATCAAGACTTCAAACGGATCACGCTCTGTCAATGCCTTTGCCGCCCGTGTTTCTGCGTTGTTATCGATTTTATTAACGATTTCACTGAGCGTCATTCGCCCTTGACCGAACGCTTTGCCGTTTAAGAACACAGCGGGCACGCCCATAATATGGCGTTCTTCAATTTCATTCTGGAATATTGCCCCATCAATGGCGGTGTGACGCACGTTGGGATTCAATATCGCCATTAAGTTCAGCGCCTGAACAACATCAGGGCAGTTGTGACAGGATAATGAGTAATAGGTTTCAAAATGGAATTCCCCTTCAAGGGATTTGACTTGCTCCAATAATTCTTGCGCTTCTTTAGACGGATGGCCGCCCATTTGTAATAACGCCAATACCAGTGATGTAAATTCATGGCCTAACGGCGAGCCCGCAAAACGCACCCCACGATTATTCACACCTGAGTTAGCAGCGCCCGGATCAGTAATCAAAAATGATGGCGTTCTTAACGCTGCATCCCTCACTTCGCGCACTGTAATTTTGTCTGACAGCGCCGCAATCTGAGTAATAAGTTGTTTGATTTCGACAGATTTTGTACTGCTGTCTAAATTTGCGATTAATTCTACCGGTTTAGTGAGTTTTTCTAAGTAGGCTTTCAATTGAGCCTGCATATTATTATCGAGCATATGATTTCCCTGGTTATAAAATCGGGCGCATAGCACCCGATAACATCAATCGACTGGATATTTTTGAAATAAAGCACAACTTAAAAGGCGGCGGGTATTATTAGATTTTGCCGACCAAATCCAAAGATGGAGACAATGTTGCTTCACCTTCTTTCCATTTAGCCGGGCAAACCTCACCCGGATGGCTCGCAACATACTGAGCGGCTTTCACTTTACGTAACAAATCTGACGCATCACGGCCGATACCTTCAGCCGTAATTTCGATAGCCTGAATGATGCCTTGTGGGTCAACAACAAAAGTGCCACGGTTAGCCAAGCCTTCGTTTTCACGCATGATTTCAAAGTTACGCGTCAATGTGCCGGTGGGGTCGCCGATCATGGCATACTTGATTTTGTTAATTGTGTCAGAACTTGCATGCCATGCTTTGTGTGTGAAATGGGTATCTGTTGACACTGAGTAAATTTCCACACCCAATTTTTGGAATTCAGCATAATGGTCAGCAACGTCGCCTAACTCGGTTGGACAGACAAAGGTAAAATCAGCTGGATAGAAGAAAAATACACTCCATTTGCCTTCGACATCTTTTTCGGTGACTTCGATAAATTGGCCGTCTTTGAATGCTTGGTTTTTGAATGATTTGATTTGGGTATTAATTAAAGACATTTTCGTTTCTCCTGTTTGGTTGCTGGCTAAGTTACGGGTTTGCCGTCGGTTTCTCCAATCACTTGCTGCTATTGATTTGATAGGCAGGAGCTAACGAATGAATTGTAATTAATAGGTATTACTTTTTATAACATCGCTGACCCCTGTTATCTGGGAATGAAATTGACCCACCCAGAAGTATCGGCAGACAAAAATAATTGCAAAAAAATGAAAATATCGCTTGCTTAAGATTTTTGATTATGCGTTAATGCGCACGTCGGTTTGAAAGACAGACCTCATACAAAGCAGTTTATTAAAGCAGTTCTCATCCACAGGCGTTATCCCAGATATCCCTTTCTTTTGAGTTCCTCCATTAAGTGCTAAGTAGTTTCTGTAATACAGGCCATATTCGCCTAAAAAGGCTCAATCAAAGGAAATATCACATGTCTAACAAAATGACTGGTTCAGTAAAATGGTTTAACGCAGATAAAGGTTTTGGTTTTATCTCTCCTACCGATGGAAGCAAAGATGTATTCGTACACTTCTCTGCGATTCAGAGTGACAACTACCGTACTCTGAACGAAGGCCAGAGCGTCGAGTTCACCATCGAGAATGGTGCTAAAGGCCCGGCAGCAGCAAATGTTGTGGCTTTATCGTAATATCATTTCCTGAATCCTCTCCTCTGCGATAACGAAGACAGCCTCCGGCTTGAGTAGCAGAGTAACAGGATGCCAGAATAAGTTCAGAAATCGGAATGGAGCAAACCAGACCGATTTCTGAATCAATCAATAAGATTTTATTCAGCCTTTCTCTTTGATTAAATCATCAATAAATATTAAGTATTTCATCTGTTGAAAGTTTAGCTTCTATACTTTCTAGCTGCTTTTACCCTGAAGTTCCCTGCAAAACATCTTAGATCACCTCAAATAACGCTTGCATTTAGTTAGTTACAATGCCTATATTTTAATTGTACGTATATACTCATACAATAAAACAATTAAGGGGATTTATGTCTCAGTATCAAGGTGACCATCACTATCAATTGGGGTTAAGTTTAGCCTTGCTGGCATTTGCTCAATTGATCATTTCTTTAGATATCAATATCGTATTTGTTGCTCTTCCAGAAATAGGAAAAGATCTTGCTTTTTCTGATCAGACACTTCAGTGGGTTGTCAGTGCTTATACCGTTTTTTGTGGCGGCTTCCTGCTCTTCGGTGGTCGTGCCGCTGACTTGCTCGGTCAGCGCCGAATGTTCATCGGTGCCTTATGGTTATATGCTATTTCATCTCTGATTGGTGGACTGGCATGGCGTCCTGAGGTGATTATTGCTGCTCGCGCAGTTCAGGGAATCGGAGGCGCTTTCCTTTTTCCTGCCACTCTTTCCCTTATCAACCGACTGTTCAGTGAAGGCCCTGAGCGTAACAGAGCGTTAGCCGCTTGGGGAGGAGCCGGAGCGAGTGGTTTAACCATTGGCTCACTGGCTGGTGGTCTTCTGACAAATTATCTGGGTTGGTCATCGGTATTTTATGTGAATGTCCTGTTAGCGGGTATCGTAATCATTGCGGCTTTCATCGTTATTCCTGCCGATCCTGTCAGGCATGAAAAACGCAGTTTCGATTTTCCTAGCGCATTGAGTGTCACAGCAGCGTCTACTCTTCTGGTTTTTTCGCTTGTTCAGGGACCTGAATATGGTTGGGGAGAACCGATCATTAAGTATGCACTGCTCCTCGCTCTGGTCAGTTTCATCATGTTCACCATAATCGAATCAAAATCCCGTGATCCATTGATGCCGTTACATCTTTTCCGTAATAAAAATCTGGTTGCTAGTGTTACCGTGACTTTTATTTATATGGGCACGTTTGGCGCACTGCCTTACTTCGAAACTGTCCTGTTTCAGAATGTGATGCATTACAACGCACTTGAAACTGGCCTCGCGTTTATTATTCCATCCTTAGCCATTTTTATCGGAACTCAGGCAGGGGCACGTCTTACGAATGCGATAGGAACGAGAAATGCCATCATTGCAGGCTGTATTATTGGCATTGCCGGAACATTATTAATGCTGCCCGGTGCATCAATCTCCGCGTCTTATCAATCGATTCTGGCCGGTTTAATTATTTCTGGTCTGGGTCAGGGGATTGTCTGGACAGCCATGTGGATCGCTGCTGCAACGGGTATTGACCATAGCGAACAAGGTATTGCCTCAGGTATGGCGTCAACAACGCTTAATATTGGAAATGCGATTGGTCTGGCCGTGCTGATTGCTCTGGCGACAACTGTAGCACAGCGAAATATTCCGGAAAACGAAACCGCTTTACTGGCAACAAGTACATGGTATGCCTTTCTCTATGCTGCAATAGGTATGGTGTTTGCGTTACTTATTTCGCTTATATTACCGGGAAGAAAGTCACTGATTATTCCCGCTTCTAAATAAATACTTTTCTCCGGTCATGGCAGGCCGGAGAAACAATGCTATCAGGCATCTGGACTATATTGTTTAATGGTCGAACCAGTCAGTTCATCTTCTTTTGTGGCCGTGAGAAATGAGTCTAACAGCCCCGGAAAACGGGTGTTTAAGTCTGCCCTGCGAAGAGATAATAAGTTTTCCCTGCCTGAAGGTTTCTGCCAGATAACACCACTATCACGAAGGACTCGCCAGTGATGAGTCAGAGTGGATTTTGATACGCCTTTCAGGATAGAGCCACAGGTATGTTCATTGCCATCTGCCAGCACACGAACAACCGTCATTCGCATGGGATTACCTAATGCGGTAAGGACATGTTCAAGCCGTATTTGATGACGTTCTGGATGATGTTTCATTTTTTTGTTTTCTCTAGCTTAATTCAAAGATACGCAAATTATCGAACAGATAGCTTACAAAGTACATATTTCCCGCAGTTCCAACACCTTTCCATAAATATCATGAAAAATTCACTTGGCTGTCATGTCCAGTCGAGACTCTGGGTATAGCCACTAGATTTTGTTTATTCCCCAATGTTTCCTGTCAGTTAAAACAAGATTTCCTCAAATCCTGTTCATTGAACATGGCTGCTCGCTTATTATAAGAAACGTTTCATTATCATATCACTGACTTTGGATGTTATACGTTATTTCCTATATTTTCCGGATATCTGGAGGGCAACCTATTCCTGTTACTCAACTAGGTGTTATAAATGCTATCCAATGAAATGAACCACTTATCCTCAGAAATTGAGCTGCAACGTTTGCCTATATTGGCGCTTCTGGCGCTTGCCGCCGCGATTTTTATCACTACCTTGACGGAAACACTTCCCGCAGGCCTGCTGTTGCCTATTAGCGCTGACCTCAAAATATCTGGGGCGATGGCCGGACAATCGGTTACCGCCTATGCAATCGGCTCTCTTATTGCTGCCATACCGTTAAGCATCGCAACACGCAGCTGGGGTCGGCGTCCATTGCTAATACTGACGATGATAGGTTTCACCATTATCAATCTGGTTACTGCATTGTCGGCCAATTACTGGCGAACACTAGCAGCCCGTTTTCTTGCTGGTAGGAGATGGATAATATCGGCGTAAGTCGTCCACTTCGAACTAATGACACAACATTATCACTACAATTAACATTAACTGGATCCGGGCTGGCCTATTTGCCTCACTGGATAATTGCCGATGACCTCAAGACGGGAAGATTAGAATTAGCAATTGATAATAATGCCTCTTTTGTGATTGATCCGCAGCACCAAGCCCGACATACTAATTGTTATCTTATAACATTTTAAGGCACTATCATGCAGGCATTAAGTTCACTCGGCTCAGACAAATACTCACGGTGGCACCTTTATTAGTGCCACCGCAAATTTATAGTGCCACCGCAAATTCTGGTTCACAGCAATGAATTTTTCCTTAAATTACCAAGCCACCCGCAACCCAATCTTCCCTCCCAACTCATAATTATCAGCAAAACTATTCAGGCTGGTATTGGCTGTGGCTTGGCTGTAGACGAGATATTTACCTTCATTCCAGCTGTAAGAACCGCCAGCACCGACTTCTCCCCATGTGCGGTCATTGCTGCCATGAAAGGAAGTGCCCGCAACATCAACGGAATCTTTGCGCGCCAACAACTCCTGACGAACGTTGACAAGACCGTAGAAATTCGCGGCCTTTTCTTTCTTGCTCTGCTCATCGCGCCATTTTTGACCGTAATTCAGCGTCGTGCCGACGCGTAACTTCGCGCTGCGGCTTTGGTTAAATTTAACCTGAGTGCCAAAGCTGTCATTAAAATTATCCATGTTGATGGCAGAGTAAGTCAGCTGCGCCTGCGGCGTCAGTGACCATGCCGGTGTCAGGTCAAGCTGTTTGCCGGCTTCCACACTCAAGGCATAACCGAAAGCACCTTTACCCTCGCCCAATTTTTTGCCAGCAGCTTTTGACTCAAGCTCATTATCAAAATAGGTGATCTGCGCCAGACCATCCAGATAGACGCCATTATTGCCAAGCCACGTACCGGTTCCGCCTACGGTGTAGCCGTTCGCCTGAATATTGCCATCACCGTGTTCAGCATCGACATCGGCATCAATCCGCGAAAATTGCGCGAAAACACCGCCAACCACGGAACCCTGACCATTTTCATACAGGGGGCGTTCGGCACCCACTTGAGCGCGTCCCATCTTATAGGTGATATTATCCACACCTGAACTGCTCACACGGGGCGATAACTTGCCATAAGAACCGGTTATTTGCCCCCAAACGCCGTTAGGTAACCGAACAGCGTTCTTGTCACCTACCATTGGTGCAAAGCCCGTGGCGTCTCGCAGATTGCCTTGATACGCGGCAATCCGGTTACTCAACGAGACAGGGGCATTTATCGTCTGCAAAATCCGGCCGTAAGATTCATAAACACTCACGCCCGCCTGTAGGCGATTCTTGTCTTTCCATGCTGAAGTCAGAGCCCAGCTCTCACCGGTTTTTTCTGTGGCTTTTTCAGTTTTCCCAGACGCTGTTGCTTTGTCAAAAGCGGTATCTTTCTCAAGGTGGTAAGCATAGGCACCGATAACAACAACAGGCACGCCTTCGTGATGATAGTCAGAACGCAAGCCGAATGTTGCATCCGATGTACCGTTCACATGCACCACTTCGATGCCTTTATGCGTGAGCGCACCTTTTCCACCGGCATTGCTGATGTCAAGCAGTGTCTTCCCGGTAGCGTTGCCGTTTATCACGAGTTTATCCGTGGCTGAATTATCCCCTCCCAGCACTGTCGATAATTCCACAACACCATTATTACCAGTGTAATCACCGTTGACGGTCAGTGTCCGCCCGACCGCATTTTTATCGCCGCCGAATAACACGGTGCCACCGTTATCCAGCCCGGCAAGTGTTGTATTATCTCCGCCCAGATTGAGCATACTGCCCGGTCTGGTGATAAAGTTCGACTTTACACTGAACGCGCCGGTTTTGCCCTGCAAAAGCGTTCCCTGTTGAATATCGGTCACACCGCTATAACTGCTCGCACCCGTGAGTGTCAGCGCATTGGCGCCTTTTTTCACCAGATTACCCTGACCGGTGATTGGGTTGCCAAATGTGAAGTTATCTGAGTGATTAAAAGCGAGTGCACCTTGAGTGCCGATGGATACAGTGCCGGGAAGATTCCCTGTGGTGGTATTGTTTCCCAGCTGGAGAGTGCCTCCCGTAATTTTCGTACCACCTTTGTAACTATTGTTATTGCTGGTTATCACTAACGTACCGCCGTCCATTTTCTCCAGCACGGCATCGCCTGTCAGGTCCGTTGCAATGGTAGCAAGCGTATTTACGGATTTATTGATATCTGCGCCAACACGGATTTTAGCGCTGCCGTTCTTATCATTGACTAGAGTCAACGGTTGCCCGGCAATCGTATAGCCATTGGTGATGAACTGCATCCCATGAACTTTGACATTCCCACCGCTGTTATCGACCTGAACAGTACCGCCGTTTTTATTGAAAATGACAAACTTATCCGTGTCATCCCAGTGATAATGGATATCCCCATTTTTCGATGTCCAGTCATGCATGTTACCCACCTGCCAAATACCATCTCCCCCATTCCAATAGTTCAGGGTGATATCGCTTGCGTGGATAAGCGTGATCTTTTTGTCGATATCCGTATGGAGAACGAATGCACCGGGGATGCCGCCCGTGAGTGTCATTGGGTTGTAATAGGTTAATTTACCGCCATAGTTGAATATATCGTATTCACCCGCCACGGTCTGTTGTTCCGCATTTTTGATATTCAGGCTGCCCGCCAGAATCAGATCGCCATTCACATCAAACGATGCCGGGGCGGATTCTCCTTCTGTCCCCAGAAAAATATCGACATTGGCTTCTGGATTAAGGAACAGGTTACGGTTAAATGTCAATCCGCCATACTGGTTGGTAAGATGACCGCCATTTTCAATTGTTGTTGCGCCACCAATGGTGCCACCGGTTAGATCTTTACCACTCACCGAGCCACCGCTTTTCACGGTGAGCGTTGAATTTGGTGAACCGAGTGTTCCTTTAAGGGCTAAAATACCCCCCGCGACATTAGTTATTCCGTCAAATTGAGTGCTCTGGCCTGTCAGCATGGACATGCCATCACTGATGGTAACAATGGTCTCTTTCGTACCACTAATAGCGCCATTCAGGGTAGTGTTTGAGCCAGACAGATAAAGATTTGCGTTGCCAAGCGCCACATCTCCATTAATAGTACCTGAATTGTAAATACCTCCACTAATGGTGCCTGAATTGTAAATACCTCCATTGATAGTACCGATGCGTTCCTTATTACTAACGGCATCCAGTTTATGAGTATTATTTATTTTGCCCTTAATGGTGCCTGAATTGTGGATACCTTCCTTAATAATACTGGTATTTTCTATATTACCGGCAATGGTGCCTGAATTTTGAATCTTATTTATGATGCCAATATATTCCGTGCTACCATATTCCTCTGTATCTTGCATATGTCTGTTAGATATATCACCATTAAAATCTTTTAAATTCTGAATACTATTAACAAAGCCAACATTAATTATACTACCATTTATTTCATTGGAATTTTGAATATTATCGGTAATATCACCCTGATTAAGCATAGGGCCAGTTATGGTGCCTGAATTTTTAATATCGCCAATAACATTGTGATTAACTATCGAGAAATTTTTACCTTTAATTATACCGTCGTCATTATTAATAATACTCTTAATTTTACTGCTCTCTTCAGTACGGATTGCCTGATTAGCAGTAATTGTACCTGAATTATCAATATCATTCGTAATTTCACCGAAAACCTGTATCCCGGATTCCATTCCTGTTATCACACCGGATTTCTGATTAATAATACGGTTGACAACCCCTGCTTTTTCAATATTAATTCCTCGGTCACCAATAATTTTACCTGAATTATCGATACTATCAGAAATATGATTGGAAATATGTATCCCAACTCCCCTATCGGATGTCTTTCCTTGTATTAGAGCGTTGGCTTGATTCTTAATGGTCTTGATAACCCCCGTTTGATTACCAAAAACACTATATTTACCATAAATTGTACCTGAATTATAAATACCATCTGTAACATTACTGGAAATATTTAATCCGGAAGTCCCTCCTTGTATCATGGACTGATTATTAATGATCTTAATACTGACATTTCCTCCAACACTAGTAATTCCAGCCTTACCAGAAATTGTGCCTGAATTATCAATACCTTTAGTAATATTGCCTGCATTAAATATCCCGGACCTCTCCTTTCCTCCATCGTCGTAAATGCCGCCACCGCCAGCAACTAATTTTCCACCCTGCTTAACCGTAATCCCACCAACATCAATAGATGGATCAATATTAATAGCAATAACCGTCTCTGAAGTAGTATCACCGCTGACATCAATCGAGCCTCCATTCTCGATAATAAGACTTTCACCGTTTGCCAAATTACAGGTTGCTGTTCTATTATCAGAAATGGTTGTATCATCTTTCGGCGTGTCGCATTTTGAACCAGCCGCAATGGCATTCACACTTATTCCTGAAAACGATATTCCTGAGAACAATAACGCCGTTTTGATGGCCAGCGATAATGCTGATTTTTTGTATATTTTCATAAATTAGGTTTGTCCTGAAAAATTTAAATATGTTATTTAAAATTAGAGTACATTTACCGATCCGTCGATTTATAACAGCAATATTTCCTTCGCCGAATGCCTAAATAAGCGATAACTGGCCTGTTTATAAGAATTATCTAATGTATAACCTGACATAAATAATCTCCAATATCGGAATCATTCAGTTTTCTTTCATCAGAAGGAGCTTGATTTTGCCGCGGATTTTTATTGAACGTTTGTGTCAGGTTAAATACGGCGGGCTTTAATTCAGAAACGGCCATATAGCGCCCGCGCTTTTCGTCCAGCCAGTTCAATTTGTGGGTCAGATCGGCTAATTGCGCCATGCCGGAATGCCAATGCGCCAAGCTCTCCAACGATGCCGCATTGATGGTTATTTGTTTCTGCCACTGTTCCGATAACGCCGCAGTCAACGGTGCCTGTGGCCACAGGGTTTTCGTCTGATGAACTAGTACGAAGCCATATTCCTGCGGCCAGATCGGGGATAAAAACGCCAGCCCTGCACGGGTCGAGTTCCGTTTTCGGGATCACAATCTGCCAGTCATTTTTTATCAGATCAGGAGTATGGAACAGCGCGACAACCGTTACTTGATGTCCAAGTCAGTTGAGTTGGAGCTAATACAGATTAAGAGACAGCGCTGTGCCGCCTAAGCCGCTTCCTGTGTTATGGCGCTGCGCGCCATGCCCGGCGCACCAAAAAAAAAGCCGACTACTTAGTCGGCTAATATGTTTATTTTGTTCCAAATATCTTATCGCCTGCATCTCCCAGGCCCGGAACAATGTACCCGTCGTCATTGAGACGCTCATCAATCGATGCGGTATATAATTCAACATCCGGGTGCGCTTTTTCCAACGCAGCAACACCTTCTGGCGCAGCCACCAGCACCAAGACCTTAATGGTCCGGCAGCCTGCTTTTTTCAGCAGATCAATCGTCGCGATCATAGAACCACCGGTTGCCAGCATCGGATCGACAACTAATGCCATCCGCTCATGGATATCGGAAACCAGTTTCTGAAAATACGGCACAGGCTCAAGTGTTTCTTCATCACGGTAAACACCGACAACACTAATACGGGCACTCGGAATGTTTTCCAACACACCATCCATCATCCCTAAACCCGCGCGCAGGATAGGCACGACTGTGATTTTCTTGCCTTTTATCTGGTCAATTTCTACCGGACCACACCAGCCATCAATGGTCACTTTTTCGGTTTCTAAATCAGCAGTTGCTTCATAGGTCAGAAGGCTTCCTACCTCTGAGGCCAGTTCACGAAAACGCTTGGTGCTGATGTCATGATCCCGCATCAGTCCCAATTTATGTTTAACAAGCGGGTGCTTAACCTCAACGATCTTCATGAACTTCTCCTACTCTATTTAGTCACCAGATAAAAAAATCGCGGAATTATACCGCCTTTTTTTTATATCCGCTACGCGAGAAGATAAAACGCACCTTGAAAGGTGATTGGTATAAATCGGCATAAAGCTATCGCAAACGTTTGCTTAGACTGTTAGAATCATTTCCGTTCTTTTTCTACTCATTCAAATTCAGCCGCCTGGGAGCGATGCAGTGACCAACAAAACTTCGAGCAGCCATAACCTTAGCTATAAAGATGCTGGTGTCGATATTGACGCTGGTAATGCCTTAGTTAATCGTATCAAAAGTGTCGTGAAACAGACCCGGCGCCCTGAAGTGATGGGCGGATTGGGCGGATTCGGCGCGTTATGTGCCCTGCCACAAAAATATCGTGAGCCTATTTTAGTTTCTGGTACGGACGGCGTTGGCACTAAGTTGCGTCTGGCGATGGATCTGAAACGTCACGACACTATCGGCATTGATTTGGTCGCCATGTGTGTCAATGATTTGGTTGTTCAGGGCGCTGAGCCGCTGTTTTTCCTTGATTATTATGCGACAGGTAAGCTTGATGTTGATACCGCATCAAGTGTGATTACCGGCATTGCCGAAGGTTGTAAACAAGCAGGCTGTGCGCTGGTTGGCGGAGAAACCGCCGAAATGCCCGGTATGTATCATGGTGAAGATTATGACATCGCGGGTTTTTGTGTCGGTGTCGTTGAAAAATCAGACATCATTGACGGAAGTCAGGTTCAGCCGGGTGATGCCCTGATCGCGCTGGCATCCAGTGGACCGCATTCTAATGGCTATTCGTTGATCCGTAAAATCCTTGAAGTCAGTCAGGCCAATCCAGAAACTACTGAGCTGGAAGGCAAACCACTGGCTGAACACCTGCTTGCTCCGACCCGGATTTACGTCAAACCACTGCTTGAACTGATTGAAAAAGTTGAAATTCACGCTATTTCCCATCTGACCGGAGGTGGTTTCTGGGAAAATATTCCACGCGTGCTGCCAGAAAACAGACAAGCCAGAATTGAGGGTAAGAGCTGGCAATGGCCGGCAGTGTTCAAATGGTTACAACAAGCGGGTAATGTCAGTGAACACGAAATGTACCGGACATTTAACTGCGGCGTCGGTATGGTCATTGCTTTGCCACAATCTCAGGTGCAACAGGCCATTGAGTGGCTGAATTCGGCGGGTGAATATGCCTGGCAAATCGGCTGCATTGCTGAACGTCATCACGGCGAGCAAGCCGTCGTTATCAACGAATAAAACCAGCAGCGACTCAACGAGCGAGCAACGAATCATCGATCACTCAACAGCCGATCACTAGAAAACCAGTCAATAGCCAATCATTCTATGAAGATGATGAAAAAAATTGCGGTACTCATTTCCGGTAATGGCAGCAACTTACAATCCATCATTGATGCCTGCCAGCAAAATCGGATCAATGGACAGGTCTGTGCAGTATTCAGCAATAATGCCAGTGCTTATGGCCTGTTGCGCGCAGAACAGGCAGGCATTCCTGCCCATTTTGTTAATCCTGCGGCGTATTCGGATCGGATGGATTTTGATTTTTCCCTGCTCACTGCCATCGACCAATATCAGCCTGATTTAGTGGTTCTGGCGGGTTATATGCGGATCCTCTCCGGCGGGTTTGTGCAGCATTATCGCGGGCGTTTGCTCAATATTCATCCCTCTTTGCTACCAAAATATCCCGGCCTGCACACGCATCGTAAGGCAATGGAAAACGGCGATCAGGAACACGGCACTTCTGTTCATTTTGTTACCGAAGAGTTGGATGGTGGCCCGATTATTTTACAGGCGAAAGTGCCTATTTTTGCCGAAGATCAAGAAGAAGATATTATCAGCCGGGTACAGACGCAGGAGCATAATATTTACCCGCTGGTGATTAACTGGTTTCTGGCCGGGCGTTTAGTCATGGACGGAAATAGTGCCATCATGGATGGAAAAGTGCTGCCACCACAAGGGTATGCGTCAGAATGATTGCCTTGGTCAACTTTCAATGCCAATAAAATCAATGACAGGATACATATTCATATATCGGGCAAAGCGGTTAATCATTGATTGAAGAAAGATTGATTGGCAATAATTATTTATCTGGTAATAATTAACTACCGAATAGCATCACGAAACAGACCTTATCTTAAATTGAGGTATCCAATGTCCAGTGGTTCTGAAAATCCCCCTGTAAGTTTACGCCCTCTTGAACGAGAAGATCTTCCTTTCATCCACCAGCTAGATAACAACGCCAGTGTAATGCGTTACTGGTTTGAAGAGCCTTATGAGGCGTATGTCGAATTATGCGATCTTTATGACAAACACATTCATGACCAAAGCGAACGGCGCTTTATTATTGAAAGCATGAATGCCAAAGTCGGATTGGTTGAATTGGTGGAAATTGACTATATCCATCGGCGCGCCGAATTTCAGATCATTATTGCTCCCGCTTATCAGGGGCAAGGTTATGCAACTCAGGCAGCTAAACTTGCGATGGAGTACGCATTCTCTGTACTCAATCTTTATAAAATCTATTTAGTTGTTGATAAAGAAAATGAAAAAGCTATTCATATATACAATAAATTAGGGTTCTATATTGAAGGTGAATTAATCGATGAATTTTTTGTCAACGGCTCTTATCATACGGCTATTCGGATGTGTACTTTTCAACATCACTATTTTGCTGACAAAATCCGTAACGCCCAGAACAAAACGCAATCTCCTGTGAATTTCACGATATAGAAATTTCACTATGCAGTACGATGGCGGCTAATATTGCTAAAAAGTCATTGCCAAAAATCGTACTGCCGACAAAACAGCTGTCTGACCGGCAGCCGAAAGATGACCGAAAGACGATAGATAGATAAAGAAAGAAAGTAAAGAAAGACCGTTAACCAAATGGATCAAATGGAGTAGTAATGTCCCACGACCGCCTCTATACAGATAAAGAACTCAGTTGGCTCTCTTTCAATGAACGTGTACTTCAGGAAGCGGCTGATAAAAGCAATCCGCTGATTGAAAGAATGAGGTTTTTAGGGATTTACTCCAATAATCTGGATGAATTTTATAAAGTTCGTTTCGCGGATGTAAAACGGCGGATTCTGATTAGCGAAGAGCGCGGTTCTGCAACCGGCGCCCGGCAATTATTAAAAAAGATCCAATCTAAAGTCGCAAAAATTGATCAGGAGTTTGATGAACTCTATAACGATTTGCTGCTGGAAATGGCACGTAACCAGATTTTTCTGATCAATGAACGGCAAATCTCACCCAATCAGCAAATTTGGCTACGGCAATATTTCCGCCAGTATCTGCGCCCGCATATCACACCGATTGTCATTAACCCGGAAACCAATTTGGTTGAATTTTTAAAGGATGATTATACCTATCTGGCGGTAGAAATTATTCGCGGACAGGAGACAAAATATGCCCTGCTGGAAATTCCATCAGATAAAGTGCCACGTTTTGTCAATTTGCCTCCGGAGATGCCAAGAAGACGCAAGTCAATGATTTTGCTTGATAACATTCTGCGTTACACGCTGGATGAAATTTTCAAGGGATTTTTTGATTACGATACTCTCAGCGTCTATTCCATGAAAATGACCCGTGATTCTGAATACGATTTAGCCACCGAAATGGAATCCAGCTTATTAGAACTTATGTCTTCAACGTTAAAACAACGGCTAACCGCTGAGCCTGTCCGTTTTGTTTATCAACGAGATATGCCGGATGAAATGGTGGAATTACTGCGCAGCAAACTGGGGCTGTCAAATGATGACTCGGTGATTGCAGGCGGCCGCTACCACAATTTCAAAGATTTCATCAAATTCCCCAATGAAGGCAGCCGGACGTTGCTGAATAAGCCGATGCCACGCTTGCGTCATACCTGGTTTGACCATTTCCGCAACGGCTTTGATGCCATCCGGGAACAGGACGTTTTGCTCTATTATCCTTATCACACTTTCGAGCATGTGCTGGAATTGCTGCGGCAGGCATCATTTGATCCGAGTGTTTTATCCATAAAAATCAACATCTATCGCGTGGCTAAAGACTCACGCATTGTTGAGTCGATGATCCACGCGGCCCATAACGGCAAAAAGGTCACTGTCGTCGTGGAATTACAGGCCCGGTTTGATGAAGAGGCCAATATTCACTGGGCGAAACGCCTGACAGAAGCGGGTGTACATGTTATTTTCTCTGCGCCGGGCCTGAAAATTCATGCCAAGCTGTTTATCATTTCACGCCTTGAAGGGAATGAAATTATCCGTTACGCCCATATCGGCACCGGTAATTTCAATGAAAAAACGGCCCGTTTATATACTGATTATTCCCTGATCACCGCCAAACCCGAAGTGACCAACGAAGTCCGCCGGGTATTTAACTTTATTGAAAATCCTTATCGTCCTGTCACATTTGAGAACTTGATGGTTTCACCACAAAACTCACGCGCCATGCTCAATCAATTGATCGATCAGGAAATTGCCAATGCCAAGGCAGGAGAACTCGCTGGCATTACCCTGAAAATCAATAATCTGGTAGATCGGGAGTTAGTCGATCGCCTCTACAATGCTTCTGATGCCGGTGTCAAAATACGCCTTCTGATACGCGGAATGTGCTCGCTGGTGCCCAACCAGCCCGGTTTTAGTGAGAATATTCAGGTCACCAGTATTGTCGATCGTTTCCTTGAGCATGACCGGGTGTATGTTTTCACCAATAAAGGAGAGGAAAAAGTCTTCCTTTCCTCCGCCGACTGGATGACCCGCAACATTGATTACCGGATTGAAGTTGCCGTTTGTCTGTTGGATCCCAAGCTGAAACAACGTGTCTTGGATATCTTAGAGTTGCAATTTAATGACACCGTTAAAGCGCGTTATATTGATAAAGAATTGAGTAATCGGTATGTTCCGCGGGGAAATAAACGTAAAATCCGCGCCCAAAGTGCCATTTACGATTACCTGAAAAATCTGGAACAGCCTGAATCAAGAGTCTAATTTATGCCGTTGAAACACGATATACAAACGCCTAAGCCGCTGGAAATAGCGACCATTGACCTTGGTTCCAATAGTTTTCACATGATTATCGCCCGGATTGTGAACGGCGCATTGCAAGTTATCGGGCGGCTAAAAAAACGGGTTTATCTTGTTGACGGGCTTAATGAGAAAAACGAATTAAATGAAGAAGCCATCAATCGCGGCCTTGATTGTCTTGCGTTATTCGCTGAACGGTTGCAGGGTTTTTCTGCTGAGAATGTCTGTCTGGTCGGGACGCATAGTCTGCGGGAAGCCATCAATGCGGAAGAATTTATCAAACGCGCCAAAGACGTTATTCCCTATCCGATTGAAATTATCCCCGGTCACGAAGAGGCGCGTTTGATCTTCATGGGTGTAGAACATACCCAGCCCGAAAAAGGCCGCAAATTGGTGATTGATATCGGTGGCGGTTCCACGGAACTGGTGATTGGCGAAAATTTCGAACCGATATTAATTGAAAGCCGCCGTATGGGATGCCTCAGTTTTTCCCGCCAGTTTTTTCCCGGCGGGACCATAAACGAACATAATTTCCGCAAAGCAAAACTGAAAGCAGAACAGAAGATTGAAAACCTGATCTGGCAGTTCCGGGCAAAAGGCTGGGATTTTGCGCTGGGCGCATCGGGAACGATTAAATCCATCCATGAATCGCTGGTCGCCTTGGGTGAAAAAGATGGCCTGATTACACCTCAACGCCTGCATATGCTGGTCAAGCAGGTGCTGAAATACAAGAACTTCACATCACTGGGCTTACCCGGCATATCCGAGGAGCGCAAACACACGTTTGTCCCCGGTCTGGCAATTCTGTGCGGCATCTTTGATGCCCTGCATATTGAGGCACTGCGTTTATCTGATGGCGCATTACGGGAAGGTGTGCTTTATGAAATGGAAGATCGCTTCCGCCATCAGGATATTCGCCAACGAACCGCAAAATGTCTTGCAGAGCACTATAATATCGACCGCGAACAGGCAAGCCGTGTCTGGAGCACGGCAAAGACACTGTATGATCAGTGGGCTGAGCAAAACCCGAAGCGGGTACAGCCACAACTGGAAGCGATTCTGCTCTGGGCTGCCATGCTGCACGAAGTGGGTCTCAGTATCAACTTAAGTGGCCTGCAACGGCATTCCGCTTATATTTTGCAACATACTGACTTACCCGGCTTTAATCAGGAACAGCAACAATTATTAGCCACATTGGTTCGTTATCATCGCAAAGCTATCAAGGTTCATGAACATCCGCGTTTCTATCTGTTTAAGAAAAAGCAATATCTCCCTCTGCTCCAGATATTGCGGTTAGCGACATTGCTGAATAATCAACGTCAGTCTACAACGACACCTGAATCGCTGAGGTTAGAAACAGATTATGGTCACTGGACACTGTACCTGCCCAAACATTATTTAAGTCAGAATGCGTTGATGCAGCTAGATTTAGAAAAAGAGCAGGCTTACTGGAGTGATGAAACAGGTTGGCACTTACATATCCAAGAGGAATTGGCTTAACGATAGCCTATTATGAAGAAGAAAAATAAAACCGCTCAGATAACAAAATTAGTCCTGCTGATTAGTTTTTTGATTTTATTTGGGCGCTTTATCTATTCATCCATTGCAGCACTGGATCACCATCTGCAAAAGCAACAAAGCGTGACAGAACAGATGAATGTTCCTGCTGGTAAATAAGGTTATTACTCCGGGCAGAATGGATTTTTATGAATTTTTTGTAAGCAATAGCATGAAATTAATAAAACGCCGATAATTTTAACCGGCGTTTTTACAAATGATCAGTAGACTCTGTCGTCCCAAACGCTATAACCAGATGTACCCGCCATATGGTGGCGACAGATAATATCTTTATATTTAACAAAGATAGTTTCTTCTGGTTGTGATTCCGCATGGTTAATACTGTGCGGATAGTTAGGTGACAGTTTAATAATCGTCGCACCACGGCATTCAATCGAATAATAAAGCTCCTGAGAGCCTAATTGTGCTGTGCGATAAAAATCAAATTTCAGGTTTAAATTTTCATTATTCGAAATTGCCATTATTAATAATGGTGATGATTTATCATGGGGTTTTACAAATTCAATTGGGCTATGGTTAACATTTTGTTCTCTGTGAATAGAATGATGCAAATTTAATATAAATATTTCATCTTCATGGCCAGCCTGATATTTATTACCGATAGATTCAATGGAAGAACAACCTTGTGAAATCAACCCTTGCTTGTCTCCTTGCAAGGTTAAATAGATCATATTTGCCATTTTTACTTCCTTTTGTAGTTTACAAATAAAACATTTTAACATTTATTTAAAAATAAAATGTTATTAAAATAAATTTATCAAATACCAACTTCACCTTAATAATATCAATTATGGAAGCATATTACTAAAATATTCAATTTAATCGGTATAATTTTTTGATAAACCTGTGTTAAATTCTGCTATTTCTGCATCAGTACCACAAGATTCAATAGTCTCAAGCTGACATTTTTTATAACTTGTATTATCCCAAGATTCTCGCAATTCAATGATTGCCCTAAAAGTTAACAAACCCTGTTTTGGTTCAAACATAGTTTTCTTACCTTATCATTTTTGTTATTAACATAAAAAGCGATCAAGAAATGAATGCTAAGCACATATAACTAATAATAGTATTATCTTAAATAATTAAATAGGTCACACCCTACTCCACATTTAATCCCTACAATATACCAGCTATTCTTTAATTAAGTAACATCACAATAAATTTTTAATCCGATGAAA
This sequence comes from Enterobacteriaceae bacterium, assembly GCA_031253755.1. Lineage (GTDB taxonomy): Bacteria > Pseudomonadota > Gammaproteobacteria > Enterobacterales > Enterobacteriaceae > Xenorhabdus. Next base: position 12,732 of record JAIRVT010000107.1, on the reverse strand, counting down.
ATAACACATAATCTATCATAATTCCCCCCATTAGATAAAAATTTATTCATCAAATTTCGCTATTAACTTAAATGCCTTGTTTTCGATTCTTATTGCCACTATTTCATTGCACCAAAAATTTCATCCAACAATGCGATGTTGTCAAAAATCAGGTTATTAGCTATGAACAACTCGTTATTATTGGCATAATTTTGTTTTTTCACCATGATTAAATAGATTGTCAACATGATCAGTATTGCTTGACTCCCCCACAGCGGAAAGTCAAGTTCTCAGCAGTTTTACTGGTTTACTATTATGAATACTTATTTAATAACTTCTCTACGAACATACTAATTACCTATATATTTACACTAATTTGGCATAATATGCGCCCGACGGGTTCTGGTTAATGACACAAATATTGAGAGAATGTCTAATATATGAGCAATAAACGTCGTACCTACTTTTTCTTACTTGCTGCATTAGTCATTGTTGCCGCAGCCGCTTTTTTTACATGGAATCACTTCAAAGCGCCTATCTCGCCGTCAGGAAAAACCGCTCAGAAGTCAAATCAACCTAACTCATCAACAGTTCCGTCTGTGCCCGTTCAGGTTGCAACAGCGCATATACAGTCAGTTCCTCACTATCTGGGCGGGCTCGGAACAGCGCAGGCTGCCGATACCGTAAAAGTCACCAGCCTTGTCAGCGGCCAATTAATTGCCCTGCATTTTACTGAAGGTCAGCAGGTCAACAAAGGGGATTTACTGGCGGAAATTGACCCTCGCCCTTTTCAGGTCAGGCTGGAAAAAGCACAAGGGCAATATGTCAAAGATCAGGCGATGCTGGCTAATGCTCAACAGGATTTAGCCCGCTACCAACAATTGGCAAAAAGTAAATTAATTTCGCAACAGGATTTGGATAAACAATTTGCCTTAGTGCGCCAGTATCAGGCCAGTTTAAAAACCGATCAGGCCGATATCGATGAACAAAAACTGCAATTGACCTACAGCCGCATTACCGCGCCTATTTCCGGCCGCGTCGGCCTGAAACAGATCGATGTGGGTAACTATGTCTCTGGCGGCGGGGGGCAAAATCCGATTGTGGTTATTACGCGTATCAATCCTATCGATGTCCTGTTTTCCCTGCCTGAAAACGATCTCAACACCATATTGAAAGCACAGAAAAACAGCCAAGAACCGGTTGTCACGGCTTGGGATCGCAATAACCAGCGACAGCTAGCACAGGGGAAATTACTCAGCATTGATAACCAGATTGATGTTGCAACCGCGACAATCAAACTGAAAGCCCGGTTTGATAACAAGGATAACGTGCTGTTTCCCAATCAGTTTGTCAATATTCAAATTAAAGTGAATACGCTGAATAATGCTATTGTGATCCCCGATGCCGCATTACAAATGAGCAATGACGGCCACTATGTCTGGTTAGTGGGTAAAGATAATAAAGCCAAAAAACAGCAGATAACTATCGGGCTGCAAACCCCCAATCTGACGGTAATTGATAAAGGGCTGTCAGTCGGTGATCGGGTGGTTACCGATGGCACGGAAAACTTGACAGAAGGTGCGGCTGTCGAAGTGGTGAAACCCCTGAAACTGGAATCAGATAGCAGCACGGGTAATAAACCGGCTAAGTCAAACAGTAAAGCGGAGAATACTTAATGCTGCCTGATTCTCCAATAGCCGGTGGCGGCCCGTCCCGCTTATTTATCCTGCGTCCGGTTGCGACCATCCTGTTTATGGTTGCCATACTGCTTTCTGGCCTTCTTGGTTACCGGATGCTACCGGTTTCTGCACTGCCGCAAGTGGATTACCCGACGATTCAGGTTGTGACGCTCTACCCCGGCGCTAACCCGGATGTGATGACCTCCGCCATCACCGCACCACTGGAACGCAATTTCGGCAAAATATCCGGCCTGAAACAGATGGCATCGCAAAGCTCCGGCGGCGCTTCGGTGATCACGCTGGTATTTCAGCTTTCCCTGCCATTGGATGTGGCAGAACAGGATGTACAGGCCGCAATCAATTCAAGTATCAATCTGTTACCCCGCGATTTGCCCTATCCGCCCATTTACAGCAAGGTCAATCCGGCTGACCCGCCGATCTTAACTCTGGCAGTCACTTCTGATGCCATACCGATGACAGACGTTCAGGATATGGTGGAAACCCGCGTTGCCCAGCGTATTTCGCAGGTCAGTGGTGTCGGGCTGGTCACGCTGGCAGGCGGGCAACGTCCGGCGGTACGCGTGAAATTGAATGCGCAGGCACTCGCCGCTCAGGGGCTGGACAGTAACACAGTTCGTAATGCCATCATGAATGCGAACGTCAATTCAGCCATAGGCAGCTTTGATGGCCCTACCCGCTCGATCACGTTATCGGCCAACGATCAGATGAAATCCGTTGATGAGTACCGTAATTTGATTGTGGCCTATAAAAACGATGCACCGGTTCGCCTGCGGGATGTCGCCACGATTGAATATGGTGCGGAGAATAACAAACTGGGTGCATGGGCAAATGAAAAGCCCGCCATTGTGATCAATGTTCAGCGGCAGCCGGGAGCGAACGTGATTGAAGCGACGGATAACATCCGGGCCATGTTGCCGGAATTGATCCGTAGCCTGCCCAAATCGGTCAAAGTTGAAGTTCTGACCGATCGTACTGTCACGATCCGCGCCTCCGTGAAAGATGTCCAATTTGAGTTATTGCTGGCAATCGCCCTGGTTGTCATGGTGATTTATCTTTTTTTACGCAACGGCATGGCGACCCTGATCCCCGGCATTGCAGTTCCGCTTTCCCTGATTGGCACATTTGCCGTGATGTATTTTTGTGGTTTCTCCGTCAATAATCTGACCTTGATGGCATTAACCATTGCAACCGGATTTGTGGTGGATGATGCCATTGTCGTTATCGAAAATATTTCCCGTTACATTGAGCGGGGAGAAAAACCGCTGGCGGCGGCCTTAAAAGGTGCGGGGGAAATCGGTTTTACCATTATCTCACTGACGTTTTCGTTAATCGCCGTTTTGATCCCGCTGCTCTTTATGGGGGATATTGTCGGTCGCTTATTCCGGGAGTTTGCCGTGACACTGGCAGTGGCGATTTTAATTTCAGCCGTGGTATCGCTGACACTAACGCCAATGATGTGTGCAAGAATGCTGAAAGCTGAAGCTGACATTAAACACAATCGGTTTGAACACGCTTGCGAACGTTTCTTTGAGTGGATGATTGCCATCTATGGCGTCTGGCTTAAACGTATCCTGAATCATCCTTGGATGACGCTTGGTGTGACACTCAGTACGCTGGCGCTGACTATCCTGCTCTATGTTTTTATTCCCAAAGGCTTTTTCCCTTTACAGGATAACGGCCTGATTCAGGGAACACTGGAAGCGCCGCAGTCTATCTCTTTCAATGCGATGGCAGATAAACAGCGTCAGGTCACCGCACTGTTGCTGCAAGACCCGGCGGTGGAAAATGTGACGACGTTTATCGGTGTTGATGGCAATAATGCCACCCTGAATAACGGACGCCTGCAAATTACGCTCAAACCTTTTGATCAGCGTAAAGCGAGCCTTGGAAAAACAGGCAGCGAAGAAACAGGCAGTGGAGCAACAGACAGCATTGAGAAAATTATTCCCCGCCTGCAAGCGCGGGTGGCTAAAGTTCCCGATGTGACTTTATACCTGCAACCGGCTCAGGACCTGACCATCGATACGCAGGTTTCCCGCACGCAATATCAATTTACGTTGCAGGCCACTTCCCTTGATGAGCTGAGCGTCTGGATACCCAAGTTACAGCAGGCATTGGAAAAACGACCTGAGTTGGCCGACATCAGTCACGACTGGCAGAACCACGGGTTAGTGGCTTATATCAACGTCAACCGTGATATGGCGAGCCGTCTGGGTATCTCTATGGCAGCAATTGACAATGCGCTGTACAGTGCGTTCGGTCAACGGCTTATTTCAACCATTTATACACAAGCCAATCAATACAGAGTGGTATTTGAACAGGATACCCAACATTCTCCCAACCTTGAGGCATTCAATGACGTCCGTCTTTTGAGTTCAGATGGCAAGATAGTTCCACTGACGGCTATTGCCTCGATTGAGCAGCGATTGGGCTATTTATCCATCAACCATTTACAGCAATTCCCTGCGGCAACGTTTTCATTCAATGTTGCCCCGGATACGTCGCTGGAATCCGCCGTTAACGCCGTGAAGGAAACCGAACGTGCGATTAATCTGCCCAAAGATATCAACACCCAATTTCAGGGAGCAACGCTGGCATTTCAGGATACCCTCAGTAATACCTTGTTGCTGATATTGGCTGCGGTTGTGGCGATGTATATTGTGCTTGGCATTCTGTATGAAAGTTTTATCCATCCGGTGACGATTCTGTCCACACTGCCTACCGCCGGTGTCGGTGCATTACTGGCGCTGATGATAGGCGGTTATGAGCTGGATATTATTGCCATTATCGGGATTATTCTGTTGATCGGCATTGTGAAGAAAAACGCCATCATGATGATCGATTTCGCCTTGGCCGCTGAGCGTGAACAAGGCATGTCTCCCTACGATGCGATTTTTCAGGCCTGCCTCCTGCGTTTCCGGCCGATATTGATGACAACAATGGCAGCATTACTGGGCGCTCTGCCTTTAATGATCAGTAGCGGTATTGGTGCTGAATTACGGCATCCACTCGGTGTGAGTATGGTGGGTGGGTTAATTATGAGCCAAATCCTGACGTTATTTACCACGCCGGTGATTTATCTGCTCTTTGACCGATTAGGACGGCATTATAAAAACAAATACCCATATAAAAACCGACGTCAAAATAATCAGGCAAAATTAACGTCTTCTTCTACTGAACAGCAGGAGCCGCTGTGAAATTTTTCGCCCTATTCATTCAGCGACCGGTCGCATCGACACTGTTAAGCGTGGCGATTACCCTGTTAGGGGCGCTCAGTTTTACCTTACTGCCGGTATCACCGCTGCCGCAGGTTGATTTTCCGGTGATTACGGTGACCGCTTCTTTGCCCGGTGCATCACCGGAAACGATGGCCTCTTCCGTCACGACTCCGTTAGAGCGATCACTGGGCAGAATTGCCGGGGTGAAAGAGATGAGCTCCACCAGCTCATTGGGCTCTTCTTTTATCTTTCTGAAATTTAACCTCGACCGGGATATCAATGGCGCTGCACGGGATGTTCAGGCGGCGATTAATGCCGCAGAAAGCCTGTTACCCTCAGGAATGCCGAGCCGTCCTTCTTACCATAAGGCGAATCTTTCCTCTTCCCCAATCATGATTTTAACTCTGACATCAGATAGTTATAGTGCAGGGCAGTTGTACGATATTGCCTCTACACAGCTGAGTCAGAAAATTTCACAACTGGAAGGTGTCAGTCGGGTCACGGTAGCAGGGAGTTCATTACCCGCAGTCCGCGTTGAATTGAACCCGAACGTGCTATTTAACCAAGGGATTTCACTGGATGATGTCAGCGATGTGATTAACAGTGCCAATGCCAGACGCCCGACCGGGCATATTGATGCAGATAAGCAAAACTGGCAGGTACAAACGAATGATGAAATCAGGGAAGCGAGCGGTTATGGCGATATTATCATCAATTACCGTGATGGCTCGCCGGTTCGTTTAAAAGATGTCGCAACGGTGAAAGATTCCGTCGAAAATACCCGAGCCGTGGCGATGTCCGGCACTAAACCCGCAGTTTTGTTAATCATCCGGCGGGAATCCAATGCGAATATTATTGCCACGGTTAATCGGATTCGGACGGAATTGCCTGCCCTGCAAGCCTCGATGCCTGCCAATATTAAACTGAATGTGATGATGGATCGCTCCCCGACGATTCGGACTTCGCTGCATGAAGTAGAACAGGCATTGGTTGTGGCTGTCGCTCTGGTTATTCTGGTGGTTTTTCTTTTCCTGCGTTCAGGACGCGCCACACTGATCCCGGCGATTGCGGTTCCGGTGTCGCTGATTGGTACATTTACTGCCATGTACTTGTGTGGCTTCAGCCTGAACAATTTCTCTTTAATGGCACTGACTATTGCCACCGGATTTGTTGTCGATGATGCCATTGTGGTGCTGGAAAATATCTCCCGTCATCTGGAGTCAGGGTTAAAACCGGCACAGGCCGCACTTAAAGGCGTCAGGGAAGTCGGGTTCACCGTGCTTGCCATGAGCGTTTCACTGGTTGCCGTTTTTATTCCACTGGTATTGATAGACGAGTTACTGGGCAGGCTATTGCTTGATTTTGCCGTGACACTCACCACCGCAATAGGTATTTCACTGCTGGTTTCCCTGACATTAACCCCGATGATGTGCGCGCATCTGCTGAAATCCTCCCGCGGGCGATCTTCTCACGAGCGATCTTTTCACGAGCGATCTTTTCACGAACATTCGATGAAGAAAATTCGCGGCTTCGGTAAAGTTTTTCTGAGAATTCAGCAATATTACGGGCGTTCACTGGCATGGGTTCTTAACCATACCCGCTGGGTGTTGTTGGTGTTATTTGGCGTTATCGTGCTGAATATCTGGCTTTATATCAGCATTCCGAAAACGTTTTTACCCAGACAGGATACGGGGCAAATGCTGGGTTTTATCGTTGCTGATCAAAGTATTTCATTTCAGGCGATGCACAAAAAACTGACCCATGTCATACAGGTCATTAATGACGATCCCACCGTTGAAAGTGTGACCGGTTTTATCGATGGGGATAATATCAGTGTTGGCATCATGTTTATCTCGTTAAAGCCAATCAGTGAGCGCAAAATCCACATCCAGAAAGTGATGGAGAAACTCAGGAAAAAACTCGCTAATGAGCCGGGAGCAGAATTGTATCTGAATCCGATCCAAGACCTCGGATTCGGTGGCGGGGGCGGTGGCGGTGGGAATGAAAAATCCAGTTATCAATTTGATTTGTTATCGGATGACGCTCATGAACTGCGCAAGTGGACGCCCATCATCCGAAAAGCGCTGACGCAATTACCTCAGCTGACGGGCATTAATGCCAATGATGAGGATAAAGGTTCCGAACTGACCATCACTTATGATCGCGATCTTATGGCACGTCTGGGCATCAGCGTAGCCCAAGCGAACAGCCTGCTCGGTAATGCTTTCGGGCAACAACAAATTTCAACCATTTATGAACCGCTGAATCAATATAAAGTGGTGATGGAAGTCGCGCCTGAATATAACCAAGATCCCAGCGCACTGGATAAACTTTTTGTCATTAATAAGGAAGGGAAACGTATTCCCCTCTCTTACTTTGCCAGCTGGCGCCCGGCAAATGCGCCGCTGGATGTCGAGCATCGGGGGCTTTCTGCGGTTTCGACCATCAATTTTGATATTGCGGAAGGTTATACGATGTCTGATGCTGTCCGGGTTATCGAGCGCACAATAACGGAACTCGGTATGCCGTCTTCTGTTCGCGGCTCTTTCACCGGTGATATTGAAAACTTCCAGAAAAGTCAGGATTCCCAATTATTGGTGCTGCTTGCCGCCATTGTGACGGTTTATCTGGTGCTGGGTGTGCTTTATGAAAGTTATATGCATCCGCTGACTATTCTTTCCACACTGCCTTCTGCGGGTGTTGGTGCCTTGCTGGCACTGGAATTATTCAAGACGCCATTTAGTCTGGTTGCCATGATTGGCATTATGCTTCTGATTGGTATTGTGAAGAAAAATGCCATCATTATGGTGGATTTCGCGCTTGAAGCGCAGAGAAATGGCCGGCTCAGTGCGCGGGAAGCGATATTTCAGGCCAGTTTGTTAAGATTTCGGCCCATTATGATGACAACACTTGCCGCATTGTTCGGTGCCCTGCCTCTGGTGCTCAATAATGGCACCGGTGCTGAGCTGCGTCATCCGCTGGGGATCACGATTGTTGGCGGTCTGGTCATGAGTCAGTTGCTTACACTCTATACCACACCTGCGGTCTATCTGTCGTTTGATCGGCTGCGTGAGAAATGGCGCCAGCGCCGTAGGGCAAAATTTCAGCGAATGGAAAGAGTCAAAACACGTGAGTAAAAAAATTCACCTGTACAAAATTTAAGCTAAACTTAGGTTGATAATTACCCAATCAGGAGAATTTCTTATGGCTACTGGGCATTTTGATCTTAAGAAAGCAAAGAACGGGCAATTTTATTTTCATCTGATCGCGGCCAACGGTGATGTCATTCTCAGCAGTGAGATGTACACCACGAAAGCGGCCGCGAATAAAGGTATTCACTCAGTACAAGTCAATTCCCCGGACAAATCCCGCCATGAAGTGAGGAAAAACAAGTCCGGTAAAACTTACTTTGTCCTGAAGGCCCGGAATCACCAGATTATTGGTATCAGTGAATCTTATGGCAATGAAAATGCAGTGAAGCAAGGTATGCAGTCTGTCATGAAAGTCGGGAGCACTGAAAAGGTCCGGGATTTAACCAAAGATAATTAATTAATCGCGCCGCTTTGGCGGCGCGTTTCTTCTCACCTGTTTCCCTCCACCTTCTTGCCCGTTGTTTCTTTGTCAGCGACCAATAAATTTGTGCCATCCGCCGTATAAGCGCTAAAATTCCCTTCTTTTAATCTTACCCTTATTCTTAGAAAGGATATCCAGACGGGTAAGATCTGACCTGAACTCAGACTGAGAACGCGATTAATATGTTTACACCAGAACGATCTATTCCAGAACTATCTATTCCCAAACTGTCTACTCCCGAACTGTTTACACCTGAACTGCTGTCTCCCGCTGGCTCCCTGAAAAACATGCGCTACGCGTTCGCCTATGGCGCAGATGCGATTTATGCCGGTCAGCCGCGTTACAGCCTGCGCGTGCGAAATAATGAATTCGATCACGAAACACTGGCCCAAGGCATTAAAGAAGCCCATGAATTGGGCAAACGTTTTTACGTTGTCGTCAATATTGCGCCACATAATGCAAAGCTGAAAACGTTTATTCGTGATTTGCAGCCTGTCGTTGAAATGAAACCGGATGCGCTGATCATGTCCGATCCCGGTTTAATCATGATGGTTCGTGAAGCTTTTCCAGACATCGATATTCACCTTTCCGTACAGGCAAATGCGGTGAACTGGGCAACAGTGAAATTCTGGAAACAAATGGGGCTGACCCGCGTCATTCTCTCCCGTGAGCTTTCATTGGACGAGATTGCCGAAATCCGTCAGCAGGTGCCTGATATGGAGCTGGAGATTTTCGTTCATGGCGCACTCTGCATGGCTTATTCCGGGCGATGCCTGTTATCCGGTTATATCAACAAACGTGACCCTAATCAGGGAACCTGTACCAATGCCTGCCGCTGGGAATACAAGGTGCAGGAAGGTAAGGAAGATGATACCGGAAATATCGTGCATACTTATGAGCCGATTCCGGTTAAAAATGTCGAGCCGACGCTGGGACAAGGTGCGCCGACAGATAAAGTCTTCATGATTGAAGAAACCAAACGTCCCGGCGAATATATGAGCGCCTTTGAAGATGAGCACGGCACTTATATCATGAATTCCAAAGATCTGCGGGCGATCGAACATGTGGAACGGCTGACCCGTATGGGCGTTCATTCGTTAAAAATAGAAGGCCGGACGAAATCTTTCTATTATTGTGCCCGTACCGCTCAGGTATATCGCCGCGCCATCGATGATGCCGTTGCAGGCAAACCGTTTGACCCGACTTTAATGAGTACGCTGGCAGGCTTAGCGCATCGCGGTTACACCGAAGGCTTTTTGCGCCGCCATACTCATGACGCTTACCAGACTTATGAATATGGTCACTCTGTGTCAGAAACACAGCAGTTTGTCGGCGAATTTACGGGAAACCGGGTTAATGGTCTGGCAGAAGTCGCTGTGAAAAACAAATTTCTCGTGGGTGATAGCCTGGAACTGATGACGCCATCGGGTAACATCAGTTTCACGCTGGAATCAATGGCAAACAAAAAAGGTCAGGCAATTGAAACCGCGCCGGGTGATGGACATATCGTTTATTTTCCTGTTCCTGAGGAAATCGAGCTGAAATTTGCCCTGCTTATCCGCAATCTGAAAGAAGGCAATACCAGAACGCCGCATGTAAGTACAAACCTGCAAAGATAAATTTAAGGAAATAGTTCTGTTTTTTTAGAAACAGATCACATCAATGCTATTTTATTTTTCGTATCATCCTTTCCGAAAAATGAAGAACTAAAAAAGTTTCATTGTAAGACTAGGAACCACCTCCTTGGCTAACCCAATCTCCCTTGGGTTAGCCTTTTCTTTTATCAACCTGCTTAAATTCAACGTATTACCTATCATATCCTTGATAAAAAATCATTAATTTAATTAATATTATCTGGAATTATTATGCCGGATATTACGCCAACAATCCGTTACGAACGGTACTGTAAAAAAGAAACATTACAGATAATTATCATTTATATTTCTTCAAAGCGCTGAAGGAATTTTCAGAAACTGATTTTTCAACAAAAAAGCAACTTTACGGGTGACGGGGATAACTGAAGCGATCCACTACGGTTTCTCTTTCTGCTTACCTTGTGCTTGGCACAAATATAACCAACAATCAGTAGCGCCTTTTGTGCTTATTATTTGAATGTAAGTTAAATTTGGGAGCTCAACATGACTGATATTGTGAAGTTGCTGGAAAAAGACGCAGAAAGTTTATTGCAACATCAATGCACGACCATTCCGCAGGCAAATCTTCACCTTCCTGGGCCGGATTTCGTTGATCGTGTGATGATCGAAAACAACCGGCCAAATACCGTATTGCGCTCAATGCAAACTTTATTTAATCACGGACGTCTGGCAGGAACAGGGTATCTTTCCATTTTGCCGGTAGATCAGGGCGTTGAACATTCAGCCAGTGCTTCTTTCGCCGCTAACCCACTCTATTTCGATCCGAAGAATATTGTTGAATTAGCCATTGAAGCCGGCTGTAACTGTGTTGCTTCAACGTACGGCGTTCTGGCGTCCGTTTCTCGCCGCTATGCGCATAAAATCCCGTTTCTGGTAAAACTGAATCACAATGAAACATTAACCTATCCGGCTCAATATGACCAAACGCTGTATGCCAGTGTTGAGCAAGCCTTTAATATGGGCGCGGTTGCGGTTGGTGCGACGATTTATTATGGCTCACCGGAATCCCGCCGCCAGATAGAGGAAATTTCTGCCGCTTTCGAACGCGCTCATGAACTCGGTATGGTCACGGTGTTATGGGCTTATTTGCGCAATTCTGCGTTCAAGAAAGATGGCGTAGATTACCATACCAGTGCCGATTTAACCGGTCAGGCAAACCATTTGGCCGCCACTATCGGCGCAGATATCGTTAAGCAAAAAATGGCAGAAACCAATGGCGGATTTACGACAATTGGTTTCGGACACACGGATAAGCGTGTTTACACGGATCTCACCACTGATCACCCTATCGATTTGGTTCGCTATCAACTGGCTAACTGTTATATGGGACGAGCCGGGCTGATTAATTCTGGTGGTGCTTCCGGCGCTAACGATCTGAGTGATTCTGTCCGTACTGCCGTGATTAATAAACGTGCGGGCGGTATGGGGTTGATCCTTGGTCGTAAGGCGTTTAAGAAATCAATGAAAGAAGGCGTTGCGCTGATCCATTCCGTTCAGGATGTGTATCTCGATAAGAAAGTCACCATCGCTTAATCTTTTTCGTTTACTGCTTTTCGTTTAATACATTTCGTTTAATACATTTGACATTTCTTAGACCAGTCCGGCTTCAAAATGCGTGTTATATTTCCCCGCTGTGCGGGGAAATATAAGGCTTAGCGCCGTATTGCGGATTGAAATTTAGCTACCACCACTGATGAAAATGATGCACCGGCCCGATGCCTTTCCCGACATCCAGCGTATCTGCCTGCATCAACGCCTTCTGCAAATAAGCCTTTGCCACGGGTATCGTACTCTGCCAGTCAGCATAACGCGGGCGCAGCGCGGCAAGTGCGGCAGACAATGTGCAGCCGGTGCCGTGTGTATGGCGGGTATTTACTCTGGGTGAAGTAAAACGCCATTTTCCCTCTGGTGTCAGCAGCCAGTCGGGGCTTTCTCCATCTGCCAGATGCCCGCCTTTCATTAACACTGCCTGACATCCCATAGATAATAATTCACTTCCCTGCTGCAACATTTCCTGTTCTGTCTCAGCAGGTGAGCATTTCAATAGCGCTGCGGCTTCCGGTAAATTTGGCGTAATTAACGAGACCGCCGGCAATAATAATTCGGTCATCGCGACAACCGCTTCCGGCGATAATAAAGGGTCACCACTCTTTGCCAGCATCACGGTATCTAACACGATATAGGGAACCGAATAACGATGAAGCGCTTCTGCGACAATATGCACGTTGGCCGCATTGGACAACATGCCAATTTTAATGCTGTCAATCCTGACATCAGAAAGTACCGACTCAAGTTGAGCCGCAATAAAACCAGCGTCAATATCATAGACTTTTTGCACGCCCGTGGTGTTTTGGGCAACCAGCGCGGTTATTACGGTTGTTCCATAGACACCCAGCGCAGAAAATGTTTTTAAATCGGCTTGAATGCCAGCACCACCGCTAGGATCTGTTCCTGCAATGGTTAATGAATTAATTCCCATGTATTTTTCCTTCCCTACGCTGGCATTATCCAGATCAGGTATTGCGGGTACTTCTCAGTTCAATCAAGAACGCCCCGAGTCAAAAAAAATCACTCTATCAGTACCCTAATAGAGTGATATTTGCAAGG
>JAIRVT010000034.1 GCA_031253755.1 Enterobacteriaceae bacterium | reverse complement strand
AAGAAGATTCTTGCTCAATTAGCAGAACAAAAAATCTGAAACCGACAAATAATTAATAGCCGAATAATTACAGTGATGTTTATTTGGCCATTAATTAAATTAGAATGATTCTTATTCTTTCCTGTACGTTGTATTATACAAAGTGAATGACTATTTCAGTTTACTTTTTATAAGTAATCTATCACTACTGATAATCAATAATATATAGTGATAAAAATGAAAACACATTCTACCTCAACAATTTTAGAGAAATTCACAAGAGCAGAAGCCGCAGCTTATCTTGGTGTTACTTCTCAGACGCTCGCTAATTGGGCATATACTGGAAAAGAACAAATTCCATATCATAAGATAGGGCGTAAGGTTATTTATTTTAAATCCGATCTTGATGGTTATTTAATTTCAACTCGTCGTTTTCAGACTTCTTAACAAAAACGAAAAACAAAAAAGGATAGAATAATATATTCTATCCTCAGTAAGATTTATTTATTTAATAAATCAACGCAGGAAGATCTATATATCCCCTTCATTCTTTCCACATATAATAGAGGAAATAAAGCTAGGGCGGGCTAATACTAAGACTGCAACAGCAATAATTAAAAGTATTATGATTCTTTTCATTACAGATCAACCTATCGGTTTTATACCTAACTTAAGAAGTTTTTCGCGGCAGGCATCTTTAACCCATGCGCTAAAATTACCCTTTCCTGCAACAAAATCTATTTGTGCAAGTAGTTCATCTTCGAATCGAATATGTTTCATTGTGCTGCTTGAGCGATCAAACGATTTTTTTTCTTTTTTCTCTTGCATTGGTAACTACCACCTTTATAATGAGTGTGAATATGGTAACTACCATATCTTGTTAAAGCAATCTTTGACTGAAAATATAACAATGCCTCGTAGTGCTGGAACACTGACGAGGCATCTAACAACCAACGATAGTAATAGTATCGAGGTAGCTATGCCTAAATATACCTTTCTAACCGGAAAGGGCAAAGCCCGTTTGCCTAAAATCTTCCATCTGTGTTTTACCACTGTTCAGGGGGTAAATCATGAGTAAGAAACCAATTTCACTAAAACAAGCGCTTCATCAGGCAAGTCTAGGAATTTCACTTTTCACGTTCATTACCAAAAAAGCCAAAGATGAACGCTGCAAAACTAATTTAAATAACCTGATTGCATTGGCACATGGCATTCATCAAGAGGTTTATCGCGATCTGTTGAAGTCTGTCCCTCAGAACTCGGTAAATAAATTAGTCAATTGCCTTATACGCCGGGAAAGCGATCTATTAGGTCAGTCCTCATTTCGAGCGGGGTTATGTACCTCTTTATATGAGGTGATTCTTGAACAGGCGAGCCAACATTGTTCGGAAGAATTGCATGATTTGCTGTCTCTGGCCTGTGATATCAACCACGAGGTTTATCATGCGCTTTATGCGGCGGTTAATGGTGAGGATGAGTGATCATGAGTCAGGGAAATCATAACACCAGAAATCGCCCGATTGACGTTATCCGCGCCGTGAAACAGTCCGCTGCTAATCACTGGCAACTGCTGTTGCCTGCCTGTGGGATTGACGTTCCGTTAAAAGGTAAACATGGCGCTTGCCCGATATGCGGCGGTACTGATCGCTTTCACTTTATCGATGATAACCATCATGGAGACTGGCATTGTCGCCAGTGCGATGAGCCGAACCACGGCGACGGTTTAGATTTGGTAGCGAGAACCAAAGGGATCACGGTTTATGCTGCGGCTAAATTGGTGGCTGAGGTGCTGGTAATGCCTCTCTCCGAACCTAAACCCGTTACAGAGCAATCAAAAACGACAGAGCCGATTGCTGAATGCATCGCTGCACTGGTTGCCAGCACTGTTAAGGGTGAATCTCAGTATCTGACTAAAAAGGGGCTGAAATGCCCCAATCAGCGGCTATTGAAAGAGGGTTCGTTATTGCTGGTGACTCAGACACTTGACGGCACAACCACGGGCGCTCAGACCATTAAGCCAAACGGTGAAAAGCGCCTTGTTGCAGGTACGCAGAAAAAAGGGAGTTTTATTCCCTTATTCAAAACTACCGGAACGCCAGACACTTTCATCATTACGGAAGGTTACGCCACCGCGTTAACGGTCAGGCAGTTACATAAAGGCGTTGTGCTGGCGGCGATTGATGAAAGCAATTTACTGACTGTTTCCGAGTTGGTCAGAGTGCAATGGCCAGACGCGAAAATCATCCTTGCTGCTGATAATGATTGGCACGAACCGGAAGAGCGCGACAAAAACGGCAGGCTAAAAAAGAACGTTGGCAAGATTGCGGCAGAGAAGGCCGCTATAGCGATTAGTGGTTGGGTAACACTACCGCCAACGGCATTAAAAGCCGATTGGGACGATTATCGCCAACAACACGGTATTGAGGCAACAAAGCAGGCATTTAGCAACGGGTTATATCAAGTAGGGGAGAAAAAAACAAATGGAAACAGAAGCGGTTGTGATCCGAGAAGCGAAGCCCAAAAAAGCCAATAACAATCTGGCACAAATGGCAGCCAGTCAGCGCGGTGCGTTGCTGGTGGAACGCTACGGCAAGGTTGCAGTAAACCCGGATAGTGAAATGGTTTATCACTATAACGGTACAACTTGGGAGACCGTATCAGATAACGTACTGCGCCGCGCAATGGTGGCTATTTTTGACCAGCACGAAACCCCTTACAGCCCGAATGGGATCAATAACGCTATTTGTGCCATGAAATTACAAGTGCCGGTTATTGGCGAGCAACGACAGGATTTAATCGGTTTTCGCAGTGGTGTGTATGATTTATCGACACAACAATTCACCTCGCACCAGCCGGAACACTGGTTAATCAATCATAACGGCATTGTATTTACGCCGCCTATGACGGGTGAAAATCTGCCAGATCATGCCCCTGCTTTTTATAGCTGGCTATCCCATGCGGCGGGAAGTAATGAAAACAAGATGAATCGTATCAAATCGGCTCTGTTTATGATTCTGGCAAACCGCTATGACTGGCAGTTATTTATTGAAGTGACGGGCGAAGGCGGCAGCGGTAAAAGCATCTTTACTTACATAGCGACCTTATTGGCAGGCGAACATAATACCGCCAGTGGCAATATGCGAGCACTGGACGAGGCGAGAGGCCGTTATCAGTTTGTCGGCAAAAGCCTGATTACGCTGCCCGATCAGGTTAAATATGTCGGAGAAGGGGCAGGCATTAAGGCGGTTACTGGTGGCGACCTGATTGAAGTAGACGGGAAATATGAGAAACAGTTTTCAACCGTGATTAAAGCGGTGGTGCTGGCAACCAACAATGAGCCGATGAGCTTCACTGAACGCAACGGCGGCATAGCACGGCGTAGGGTGATATTCCCGTTTAATATCCCGGTCAAAGAATCCGAGAAAGATCCCCATTTGCCAGAGAAAATTAGCCGGGAACTGCCTGTGATTATCCGCCATTTGTTAACGGAGTTTGCCGACCAGAACAAAGCTAAAAAGCTGCTACAGGCACAACGCGATTCTAACGAGGCGTTAACGGTAAAAAGCAATTCTGATCCGTTATATCGCTTTTGCGGTTATCTGGTGTCTGTCAATGATGCAACAGGCATGAAGATGGGCAATAAGAACATCAGCCCACGCGCACCAAGATTGTACCTGTATCATGCTTATCTTTCATTTATGGAAGCACACGGCTTTGAGCGTCCGCTCACACTGACTAAGTTCGGTGAATCGATACCGAAAATTATGCTGGAATACAGAAAGGAATATCGGAAAGTGCGAACCAAGAAAGGCTATTCTTATAATGTTGAGCTGTCGGAAGAAGTCGAAGAATGGTTGCCGTCCGTGCCTGAATGCCGGGGCTTTACATCCCCACTATAAACTTTTCCGGTTTTAGTCTGCACCTCATACACATTTTTAAATATCTAACTGTATTTAAAAGAAAATAATAGATGTATAGTTATTTCTTAGCTATACATCAAATATACATTCTCTTCATTAAGACAAAAAAAGGGGTGAATAGGGGCTACAGTGAATGAATATCCTATTAATTGTCGCTAACCCTGATGTAGCAAGGCTTTGAAGAGAATGTGCAGAGGGTGAATAACTGAGAGAGTGAAAAAGATTTATAGGGGGTATCTCTGGCAAATAAATAATATAATTATATAAATAGTAATAAAAGAGATACCGAAATGAAATTAATTATAAGCCTTTCTTTGTTCATAATTACTTTTTCGTCGTTTGCGGCAAAGGATATTTGTAATTATGATGTATTTTCATATAAGAGTTGTAAGACTCTAGCAGAAAAAAATGATGCTCTAGCACAAAATGTACTCAGTATGCTGTACTATTTTGGCATAGGAATTACACGTAATCCGAATGAAGGCTTGAAATGGATTGAAAAATCAGCAAACAATGGAAATGCTATAGCCCAGAATAATTTAGGGACTTTATATCTTAATGGTACTTACCCATTGAAAAAAGACCTCAAAAAATCATTCGAATGGTTTAGAAAATCGGCTGAGCAAGGAGTTGCCGAAGCGCAATATAATTTAGCCTCTAGCTATCATAATGCAAAAGGTGTAGAAAAAAATGATGAAGATGCTTTTTATTGGTATCAGAAAGCTGCAGATCAGAATAATACAGCCGTCATTCCGCACCTAATTCAGGAATAAGCCAACTTATAAAGATTCCCCAATATGTTCAGAAGCTCATGGTGATGAGGTTGCATTCCGGTGACCATTTTATCTTCTTGAAATTCAAA
>JAIRVT010000032.1 GCA_031253755.1 Enterobacteriaceae bacterium | reverse complement strand
CATTTTTTGCCTAAAAATACCGCAAGATAACGCCATAGCGACCTATTAGCAGGTTAATTTCCACTTCAAAACGGAAATTCGCCAACTCCAAAGCTGAAAATAAAGCCGATAAGGTCATCTCAGTCAATCAACAATCCGATGTTGGGTTTGGTGGGAAATCGGTTATGAATACTTTTCATGCACATTCTGTGTGTCATGCCCGTCCTGTGCGTGTCAACATGACAGAAGAGGCTAATGAACCCGAAGTGGTCAGCCAAAAGCTGCTGACACTGATTGGTGAATGGCTGGCAGATGCGGGCGCTTATACCACGGAGGTTCAGCAACAGATGCTGGAATCTCATGTCAATGCGATGGTGCTGAGAGCCAAAACAGGGGAACCGTTGCCTGAGGTGGATTATTCCCTGTTTGATGAGATTTCGCCGGAATCCATCGCGTTGGCGGCTCAAGTTGTTGAATCCCTGCCCGGATTAGCCATCGAAGAGGCTTATCTGTTATCCGTGCATTTTGAAGTTGCCCGCGCCAATCCTCAACTATCAGAAAAGACTTCTGAAGGTCCCGGAAAAGAGATGAGAAATAGTATTTAGAAGATCGCATTTCGGAGATAAAAATGATGAAAAAACAAATCGTTGTTGTTATTGGTGATCGTTTGGGCAAGGGACAGAATGTCGCTGCCGGTGTTGAAGCTGCGGGAGGCCGGGCGATTGTGATTGCCGGCGTGGCGGCAGATATGAAACTGGGTGATGTGATGCACAGTGAGCAAGGGGATATCGGCATCTCATTTTGCGGCAGCGGGGGCGCGGGTGCTATCACGGCACAAAACAAATATGGCTATAAAATCCGCCACGGTATGCGCTCCATTGAAGAAGGGGAAACCGCTATTCACGAAGGCTGTACCGTGCTCGGATTTGGTTTTATGGATAAAGCCGAATTGGGCGAGCGCCTTGTGCGGGCTTTTTTAGCGGAACAAGGCTATCTTCCGATAAAAGATGATCATCAGACACAAGGCCGTTAATCATGAAATCGGTGATTGAAACCTCTGTGCGGGTCAGCGGAACCGGCGATAGCAAACAAAAAGCGGTTGCCGATGCCCTGAATGCGGTTCAACGAACCGTGTTGCAAGGCACATCTCACCTGATATTGCGCATTGAGCCGAAAGATGTCGCCGTGATTAACGCCACCAGTAAAGTGACCACTGAAAGATTCCTGTTCTTTTTCCTGCCCCGCAAACGTGAACATTATTCTGTCGTACTGGAAGTGACGGTGAATGTCACGTTGCTGGATGTACAGGCGATTGATTTCAGTCACGGAGAATAAAGCTGAGGGAAAATTGACAGTGGTTACATTTATCTATGGGTACTGTTACTTATGGAACTGTAATTTATGGGAACTACAGCATCGTTTCTTGAAATACTGGCTATGTCACTCCTGATCGGCGGTTTGTGTGGCTTTGGCCTCGGTGCCGGAGCCGCGCGTATGTTTCATGCGCCGACCGTACAGGGCATGGGCGCGTTCCGCACATTAGGCGAGCTGAATTCCTGCGAAGGTGACCCGGCTTCTCACTTCTCTTTCGGGCTGGGATTCTTCTTTAACGCCTGGGCGTCATCGGTCGCGGCAGGCGCATTCACCCAAGATGTCGATCACCGCATTATTCCCAACTGGGGCGCGGCGGCGTTGTTGCTCAAAAACCGGAATGTGGCCGCAACGCTGCATAATCCGAAAAAAATGGCGATTGCCTGCGGAATTATCGGCGCACTGCTGGTGGCGTTCCTGAACACTACGGCGTCGGCGGTTCCGGCAGCCTTACAAACGACCGCCACCAATGTGTTAGTGCCAGCGGCAAATTTGCTGGTCAATACCGTGATGCCGGTCTTGTTCTGGCTGGCGGCAATCGATGCCGGTCGTCGCTCCGGTTTCTGGGCCACACTGCTTGGCGGTTGCGCGCAATTGATTATGGGTAACGCCATTCCCGGACTGGTGCTCGGTATTCTGATCGGCAAAGGTGTGGATGATAACGGCTGGAATCGGGTGACCCGAACCATGCTGGTTGCCGTCGTGTTGTTGTTTGTCCTCAGCGGCTTCTTCCGTGGCTTTGATATCAAACTCCTGACCGCTTTTATGCTGGAGACACCAAACTGGCTGCAATATATCCATCAGCTTGTTAGTGGGAAATAATCGTGGAAAATTATCGAGTGGAAAACAATCGAGAGTGGCAACCATGAATACGGAACTGAATAAAAACGATTTTTGGTACGCAGAATGGACATTTCCGCTGTTTGTCGGCCTGCTGTCAGCCGGCATTTTTGCCGGCACACACATGTATGTGGTGTACGGGTTCGGGGCGTTCAATGAAGTGGCCTTTGTCGCCATGTTGCGCTCCGGGCTGGATACCGGTGTTTATGGCGCGGTGGCGGCATTCGGTGCCAGTTTTCTGTTCGCCCGGATTATCGAAGGGTCTTTGGTCGGAATTCTGGATATCGGCGGAGCGCTGCAAACGGGCATTGGGCTTGGTGTTCCGGCGCTGCTGCTGGCGGGCGGTTTTGATTTTCTGGTGACCAATTTCTGGGCTTCATTGCTCACAGGCATGTTGTTGGGCATTGCTGTCGGGCTGCTCATCATTCTCGCCCGAAAATTTACGGTCAATCAGGGAAATTCCACCTTTGGTGCCGATGTCATGATGGGCGCAGGCAACGCTTCCGGTCGCTTTCTTGGCCCGTTAATTATTTTGGCAGCAATGGCAGCATCGATTCCTATCGGCATCGGTTCGCTGGCTGGCGCACTGCTTTTTTATCTCTGGAAAAAACCGGTTGCGGGCGGTGCTATTTTAGGTGCGATGGTGCCCGGCTACTTTGTTCCGCTTTCGGTATAAATAACCATAAATAAATAACCATAAAGAAAGAATCGCAATTATGTATGACTTAATTATCAGGCAGGCAAAATTGATTAACGGCGATATTGTTGATGTTATCGTCAATGATGGCAGGATCGTCGATATCGGTTCTGCGGTGGCGGCCGGGCTGGAAGCTAAAGAAGAGATTGATTTATCCGGTCATTATTATATCAGCGCGGGTTGGATTGATGCCCACACCCATTGTTACCCACAATCCCCGCTCTATTTTGACGAACCGGATTTAATCGGCGCCGCCAGTGGTGTCACAACGGTTGTCGATGCGGGGAGCACAGGTGCCGATGATATCGACCGGTTCTATGCCGCCGCCAGTAAGGCGAAAACCCATGTCTATGCGTTCCTGAATATCGCCCGTACCGGCATTATCAACCAGCACGAACTGGCAGACTTAAGCCAAATTGATGATCACCAGTTGCAAGATGCCGTCAGGCGTCACGCCGGGTTTGTTATTGGCCTGAAAGCCCGCATGAGTAAAAGTGTCGTGGGTGAAAATGGTCTCCAGCCGCTGCTGCTGGCGAAAACCATGCAGCAAAAGAACGGATTGCCCTTGATGGTGCACATCGGCAACCCTCCGCCCAATCTGGAGGAAATCGCTGATCAACTGACGGACGGCGATATTATCACCCACTGTTTTAATGGCAAACCTAACCGAATTCTGGATCAGAACGGTGCGCTGAAACCGGCCATCCAACGGGCAATAGCACGGGGCGTTATTTTGGATGTCGGTCACGGGACGGAAAGTTTCAGCTTCAACGTTGCTGAGCAGGTAATACGGGCGGGACACTTATTCCATACGGGATATTTGCCCCATATGATCAGTTCCGATATTTACCAAAGAAACCGACTTGGTGGGCCGGTTTACAGCCTTGCAACCGTGATGAATAAATTCCTCGCGCTGGGCGTTCACCCCGAGCAAATACTCAATTGTGTCACGGCCAACGCAGCCCGGTTTTTGCATTTACCCCGCAAAGGCCGGTTGGAACGGGGTTTTGACGGTGATATCACCATTTTTGAACTGGAAAACCATCAGATGGTGCTGGTGGATGCTGAAGGTGAAACCAGAATAGGCAATCAACAATTCATCCCCATTGCCGCTATTATCTCTGGAAACGATATTGTCTGGTCTGAAAATTATCGCGATAGCAGGAATAAAAACAATGACATCTCTCTATGACAAATACCAATTACGGCAGGTCATCAACGCTGCCGGACGCATGACAATACTGGGAGTTTCAACGCCCCGCCCTGAAGTGATAGAGCAAGTTGCCACAGGGCTTCAGCACTATTTTGAAATGGATGATTTGGTGGATAAAACCGGCCGCTATCTCGCAGGCTTACTTGGAGTAGAAAGCGCCGTTATTGTTTCCTGTGCTTCTGCGGGAATCGCCCAGTCTGTTGCCGCCGTGATCACCCAAGATGACAATGACTTGCTATTCAACCTGCATCGCTCAGAAAAATCGGTTCCCCGCGATATCGTCATTGCCAAAGGGCATAACGTGAACTTTGGTGCGCCGGTTGAAACCATGGTGACACTGGGCGGCGGCAGGGTGGTCGAAGCGGGTTTTGCCAATGAATGTACACCTGTTCAGCTTGCCGCGAAAATCACGCCGCAAACGGCGGCTATCCTCTATATCAAATCGCACCATGCCGTGCAGAAAAGTATGCTGACGGTCGCACAGGCGGCGGATATTGCCCGCCGGCACAACCTTCCGTTAATTGTCGATGCCGCAGCCGAAGAGGATTTAACCTTTTATTACCAGCAAGGCGCGGATTTGGTGATTTACAGCGGCGCGAAAGCCATCGAAGGCCCCACCAGCGGGCTGGTTCTCGGCAGGCAGCCTTATGTCGATTGGGTAAAACGGCAAAGCCACGGTATCGGTCGCGCCATGAAAATCGGCAAAGAAGGCATTCTGGGGCTGACACTGGCGATTGAACAGTATCTTAAAGTGCAAAAAGAAACCGGGGCGGAGATGGCCGCCAGACTGGCGCCGTTTATCGAAAAAGTAAACCGTATTCCCGGCGTCTCCGCCAAAATCGTCTGGGACAGTGCAGGGCGTGATATTGCACGGGCTGAAATAACCTTTGACGAGCCGAAGATAGGCAAAAATACCTTTGAGATCCTGCAACAACTCCGTCAGGGGGATACCGCCATTTACTTCCGGGAATATAAAGCCAACGAAGGTAAAATCGAAGCGGATATCCGCAGTGTGACAAATAAGCAACTGGATATTATTGCGGATAAGATGGGTTTGTTATTTTCTGGAGATTGAGCTAATACAAATGAGGCCACTCATCTCTTTGCCAAATCCACATAGTGTTTCCTCCCATGAGTCGAATAGTGCCGCTATTCTACTCAATAAATGAGGCGAATAGAAAGCGTATTTGACTCATCGGATATTTACCTCTGACGCCGCAATGCTTTGTTCATGGCAAAAATGGTGCTTAAAAGCGAGATGATAAGCAGGGCAGTCACGAACCAGGCGAAAGAATTTGCGCCGGCGCGATCAAGCAAAATACCACCGAGGATGCCACCAGCAGCAACTGCGGTATTCCAGATTGTCGTATAAATTGATTGTGCAACATCAACTGAATCACCGGCAAAACGCGCTAATGCCGCCTGAGTAATCGTAGCAAATCCGCCGAAAGCAATGCCCCAAACCACCATTGAGAGATACACAACCTGTGGAATATTACCCCAAAGACCGAGCAACAATGCGGTAAATGCAAATATCACGATACTCGCCACAGCAAGGCATTGCAGCCGTTGATCAACTAAGGTGCCAACAAACCATAACCCGACTATCGCGCCAAGCCCGAAGATGAGCAAAATAATATCGACATACTTGGATAAACCTGAAGATTCAAGAAACGGCTCAATATAAATATAAAGAATGTTATGGGCGATAACGAAAGTAAAGACGACAAACAAAACCGCAGGAATGCCTGCTTTCATCAATACGCCGACCAGAGGCTGGCGCTGTTCTTTAGTTTGGCCCGGAAAATCTGGCACGATGGCAATCACCCATACAATCAGCAGTAATGCCAGAACTGACATCAATACAAAAGCACCTTGCCAGCCGATGAAGCGACCCAATAATGACCCCAGTGGCACACCGAGCACCAAAGCAATCGTTCCCCCTGCGCTCGATATCGCAATCGCCCTCCCGCTAAGATGGGAAGGTGACATACGGACCGCATAACCCGCCAGCAGTGACCAGACGATGCCACCGAAAACACCCGCGAAGAAACGGGCGACCAGTGAGACATGATAGTTGTCGGAAAGTGCGGTGATTAGATTAATAACGGCAAAGCCGAAGATGGCTGTCAATAATAAAGGGCGCCGCTGCATCCCTTGTGTCAGGGCAGTCACGGGAATGGCAGCAACTAACGCACCGATGGCATAGGCGGTAATAAACTGGCCTGCCAGACTTTCAGAAATATCCAATCCTGCGGCAATAAAAGAAAGCAACCCTGCCGGCATAATTTCGGTTAGCAACGTGATAAAAGCGGCCATCGCTAAAGCAAGCAGAGCTGCGATTGGTAACCGTTTAACTTCTTGATGTTGAGCAAATACAATCGTTTTATTCATTAATGAGATTTCCCAAGTTGAGGCGTTCTTAGCCTTAATAGAGTCTGAATTTGGTATAGTGCCGACTTATATAAACAAGAAAAATAGGCTGTAATGGATAACATATATGACATATTTGTCATATATACTGAAATAAAAACTCAGATTACTCTTAACTTGTTATTATTCATGAAAATATTCTAAATTGTTAATTAAATAGCAATTAATTGTTTTTAAATGTATTTTCCACCATAAAATCTATAAACACTCTTAATTTCGGAGGTAAATATTTTCCAGAAGACCAAATTATTCTACATGTTGTTATATCATGGTTAAAATCATCTAAAACGGGAATAAGTTTTCCTGTAGTTAGTTGATGACGTACAGCTAAATCAGGAATACAGGCGATGCCAAGACCATTCTCGGCACAAGAAATTAATGGTTCAAGTGTATTAACAACTATTTTAATAGGCCATTCAGTTTGTACAGCTGGATGATGTTGATTGATTGGCCAGATATCCAGTTTCCCAGTATTTTTATAACGATACATTATACAGGTATGTTTATTTAAATCTTCCGGTCTTTCAGGGATTCCGGTTTTTAATAAATAATCAGGAGAACCAACCAATATTCTTTTATAAGTACCGAGTACACGAGCCATTAATTGTGAATCCGTCAATTCACCTATACGTATTACAGCATCAAATCTTTCTTCAATTAAGTCAACACAGTCATCTGTGCTATCTATTTCTAATTCAATATCAGGGTATTGTTGGCTGAATTTTACGAACTGAGGCATAAAGAGTATACCAATTGATGGCATACTTATTTTTAATTTTCCACGGGGAAAAGATTGTGACTCGGAGAGTTCACTTTTGGCTGCTTCTATTTCATCAAGAATGCGCCGACAACGCGTTAGGAATATAGTACCTTCTGGCGTTAAAGTTACTGTACGTGTGGAGCGATGGAAAAGTCGTACCTGCAATTTTTCTTCCAATCGGCCTATTGCTTTGCTGATAGCTGAAGATGATATACCTAATTGATTGCCTACTGCGGTAAAGTTTCGTGTTTCACTTACACGAACGAAAATTTCGAGAACTCCAAGGTTATCCATTGTTATTTATCCTATAAAATATGTAATTATTGTAAATAACTTTCCAAAATGATAGGAGTGTTCCTTATCCCGCACGGCGCGCGGGATAAGGAAAAATCACTACTGATACTCTCACTATTATGGAAAGGCATATATAAGGCTTTGCGTTATCTTGCAGATTATAACTTGAAATTTATCGAGTATAGATCGGATTATCAACTGTGGTAGTATAGAAATTGGATAACTATATTAAATTTTGTTAATAAGGTCATAACATAAATAGTTTTACAAAATAATAGGAGTATTCCTTACTGATACTCTCAATATTATGAAAAATCATATATAACTCATGATTAACCAAATAATAAATCATAACATAAGGATGAATAATTAATGGCTTCGGGTAATTATATTTATAAATAATGATAAACCTATTTATTTGCATTGTGGGTATAAAGATTGCGATCCGTTTTTTATAATGCCATATGATGAAATAAAACCGTAATTTTCATTGGAATAATAAAATTCTATTTAATTTACACTTAGATTAAACAGGATTTTAATTTATAATAAAACAAGTAAAAATTATGAATATGGTTCTATTTATTATTTGTTTTAATCATTAATTAAATTAATGGTGTATTAAGTGATAAATACTATTAATATATAATGATTTATTCACAACTTAATAAAATAAAATGTGATCCAAAACTCAAACAATATATCTTTTCATATTAAAAGTGCTGAAATCTGATTAGGATAACTTTGTTATTATTTAAATGTATGAATTTTTCGTCATAAAAATAATTATTCACAACTCTTGCCATATAAAGGAGAAAAACGTGAGTAAAAAACAAATAAATCAAAAAGATATTGATAATCTTATTAAGTTGATCGGAGGGGGTGAGAATATTGCTTCCGTGAGCCATTGTATTACCCGGCTCAGGTTTGTGCTTAATAGCCCGGAAAAAGCCGATGCCACAGCAATTGAAGCATTGCCGATGGTTAAAGGTTGTTTTACCAATGCCGGGCAGTTTCAGGTGGTTATCGGGACGAATGTGGATAGCTATTATAAAGCCCTGCTTGCCGCCACCGGAAAGCAAGCGGTCAATAAGGAAGAGGTTAAACAAGCCGCGCGGCAAAATATGAAGTGGTATGAAAATGCAATTTCACATTTTGCCGAGATTTTCTTCCCATTATTGCCCGCCCTGATCAGCGGTGGCCTGATATTAGGCTTCCGTAATCTGATCGGTGATATTCCATTCAGTGAAGGAAAACCGCTCACTCAACTCTATCCCGTCTGGCAATCCATCTATGATTTTCTCTGGCTGATTGGTGAAGCGATATTTTTGTATCTGCCTGTCGGTATTTGCTGGTCTGCGGTGAAAAAAATGGACGGCACTCCCATTCTCGGCATCATTTTGGGGATCACGCTGGTTTCGCCGCAATTAATGAACGCAAATTTACTTGGGCTACAAGTGCCGGAAGTCTGGAATTTTGGCTGGTTTGCTATTTCCAAAGTGGGTTATCAGGCACAGGTTATTCCTTCCCTGCTGGCTGGCCTGACGCTAGGGTGGATTGAAACGCGGCTGAAAAAATGGGTGCCGGATTATCTTTATCTGGTGGTTGTGCCGGTGGTTTCCCTGTTGTTGGCGGTTTTCCTTGCCCATGCGTTGATCGGCCCGGTTGGGCGCGCAATGGGTGATGCTGTTGCATGGAGCGTTAAGAGCCTGATGACCGGCAGTTTTGCCCCGATTGGGTCGGCGCTGTTTGGTTTTTTCTATGCTCCGCTGGTGATTACCGGCGTCCATCAGACAACGCTCGCCATTGATCTGCAAATGATCCAGAGCACAGGCGGAACGCCTATCTGGCCGATTATTGCCCTGTCCAATATCGCGCAAGGTTCGGCGGTTGTTGGCATTATCTGGGCCAGTAAAAAGACAAATGAGCGGGAAATTTCTGTTCCGGCAGCCATTTCAGCTTATCTCGGCGTGACTGAACCCGCCATGTACGGCATCAATCTGAAATACCGTTACCCGATGTTCTGCGCGATGATTGGCACAGGCCTCGCGGGCCTGCTGTGTGGATTCAATCATGTGGCCGCCAATGGTATCGGTGTGGGCGGCCTGCCGGGCATTCTGTCTATCAAACCTCAATTTTGGCTGATTTACCTGATCGCGATTCTGGTCGTGATTATTGTGCCAATGGTACTTACGGTGTTGATGTATCGGCGGAACGAGCGCAAAGCGGCACTAGTCGATGGCGCCGTGAGCTAACAGGAAAGAAGAGAATCGCTATGATTGAACAACAACCGTGGTGGCTGGATAGCACTATCTACCAAATCTATCCCAAGAGTTTTCAGGACAGCACGGGCAATGGCACGGGTGATATTAACGGGATCACTCAGCGTCTGGATTATTTACAGCGCCTCGGCATCGGGGCTATCTGGATTACGCCGATTTACCCCTCGCCACAGGTCGATAATGGTTATGATGTTGCCGATTACTGCGCCATTAATCCCGAATATGGCACGATGGCGGATTTTGAGCATCTGGTGGAACAGGCCCATCGGCGTGGCATTCGCATTATTCTGGATATGGTTTTTAACCATACCTCGACTGAACATCCGTGGTTTAAGGCCGCACAGCATCCCAACAACCCCTATCGCGCGTTTTATATCTGGCGAAACGGTGTTAATGATCGAAACAGTGTTAATGATCGAAACAGCGCCAATGGCTTGCCTCCGACTCACTGGAAATCTAAATTTGGCGGTAATGCGTGGCAGTGGCACGCAGAAAGCCAGCAATACTATCTCCACCTGTTTGCGGTTGAACAGGCCGATTTGAACTGGGAGCATGAGCCTGTCCGGGCTGAGCTGAAAAAAGTCTGTGAGTTCTGGGCTGATCGTGGTGTCGATGGCTTAAGATTGGACGTGATCAATCTGGTCTCAAAGCCGCAGGTTTATTCTAATAATGAGCTAAATGAGGATTCTGACGATGGGCGCCGTTTTTATACCGATGGCCCACGGATACATGAATTTTTGCAGGAAATGAGCCGCGATGTTTTTCAGCCCAGAGGGCTAATGACTGTCGGTGAGATGTCCTCCACCCGTCTTGAGCACTGTGTCCGTTATAGTGCGCTGGCGGGCAATGAACTCTCGATGACATTCAATTTTCATCATCTGAAAGTGGATTACCCGAATGGCGAAAAGTGGGCGCTGGCAAAACCGGATTACGTTGAACTGAAAAAGATTTTCTCCATCTGGCAACAGGGTATGCACCAAAAAGCCTGGAATGCACTGTTTTGGTGTAATCATGATCAACCACGCATCGTATCCCGTTTTGGTGATGATCGTTTTGGTGATAAAAAGCAGCACCATAAAATATCCGCCAAAATGTTGGCAATGGTACTGCATGGTATGCAGGGAACACCCTATATTTATCAGGGCGAAGAGCTGGGCATGACGAACCCGCATTTTGCGAATATAGAAGATTATCGCGATATCGAAAGCCTGAATATGTACCACGGGCGGATTGAGCAAGGCATGCTGCCAGAAGAGATACTGGCCATTCTGGCGCAGAAATCCCGTGATAATAGCCGCACGCCGATGCAGTGGGATAATTCCGCCAACGCGGGATTTACCTCTGGCACGCCGTGGATCGCGGCCTGCGATAATTACGGCGATATCAACGCAGAAGCTGCATTGCAGGATCAGGATTCGGTATTCTATTGCTACCAACAGTTGATTCAATTCAGAAAAACCCAGCCGATCCTGACGTATGGTGATTATCAGGATCTGTTGCCTGAACACCCTTCGCTATGGTGTTACCGGCGCTGCTGGCAGGATCAGACATTGCTGGTTATCGCGAATCTCAGTGATGAAACGCAAATTTGGTCTCCTGAAACGGCTCTTACACAGAAAACGTGGCGGATATTGTTCGGTAACTATTCATCATCCACTGACGATTCATCATCAACTAAAAGCTCATCGCCAGCAAAAATGGAGAAAAAAATGGAGATCAAACCTTATGAATCACTGTATTTAATTTCAATATAACAATATTATTTATATTTCTTATAAAAATATAACATTCTGTTTGAGAAGCAATTGTTTTATTATTCCTCATTAATTAAAAGGTGAGGAATAATATAAAAACAAGAAAATTTAATAAATAAAAATATCATCTCATATCAATGCAAATAAAACATCAAATACAACTTTGCTTTTATTAATTCCTGCTATAATTAAAAAAACAAAAATACTTTTCACCTGTTTACAGTATTCTTTTGCTATTGCATTGAATCTCGATATTTATTCGTTTATTTTTTAATGAAAAGAGAATGCTGCATCATTATTTCACCCAAGTTATGGATTTAACATATTGAGGAAATAAACATGAAAAAAATAAAAAAATATTTTGTTTATAGTTTATCTTTAAGCATGATGCTTTTTGCACACAGCGTATTGGCTAATAAATATTACAATGTGAAATTTATAAATAAAAGTAATGGTGCCACTGTGACTCTTGCAGTTACAAACTCCTCTTGTATGTATGATATTGGGCCTAAATTCAGTACATTATACCCTCACCAAACTATATCCTTTGATATACAAGATAGTAATAATTCTTTTGCTGGTTGCGCCGGAGACTATAAAGACGAGGTATGGTCCATTCAATATGCTAAACCCAATTCAGAAACAAAATATTGTTATGTAGAATTCCTGCAAACACCATTCGGTTCAGAACCCTGGATGCTCTATTTTAATACAGTCGAAGACTGTTCTATCCCGCTTTCATTTACCTGCAACGATCAGGAATCAAAGTGTAATGGAGGAGAAGATGTGACTTCGATGAAGATGTACATTAATAACTGACTAATAGACAAAACAACAAGATAGTAAAAATATCAATGCACAGTGGGATTTGAATAAATTGTTTTCTTTCCATGAACACAATAACTACTCTATTATTTTTCATTCCGGTAATTCGGAGGAATATATGAAGTTATTTAAAAAATATCTGGCATATGGTTTATCTTTAAGCATGATGCTTGTTGCAAACAGCGTATTAGCTAATAAATATTACAATGTGAAATTTATAAATAAAAGTGATGATGCCACTGTGACTATTGCGGCTACAGACTCCTCTTGTATGTATGATATTGGGCCTGAATCCATTACATTATATCCTCACCAAATTATATCCTTTGATATACAAGATAGTAATAATTTTTTTGCTGGTTGCGACGGAGGAAATAAAAGAGAAGAATGGGATGTCCTATATACTAATCCCGATCCAGAGACAAAGTACTGTCATGTAAAATTCCTGCAAACAGCACTCGGTCAAAAACCTTGGATGCTCTATTTTGGTACAGTAGATTGTTCTATCCCGCTTTCATTTACCTGCAACGATCAGGAATCAAAGTGTAATGGAGGAGAAGATGTGACTTCGATGACGATGTACATTAATAACTGACTAATAGACAAAACAGCAAGATAGTAAAAATATCAATGCACAGTGGAATTTAAATAAATTGTTTTATTTCCATTAATACAAGCACAATAACCAATGATTCATAATATCCATATTATTTTATTTATCATTCCGATAATTCGGAGGAATATATGAAACTATTTAAAAAATATTTGGTATATAGCGTATCTTTAAGCACAATGTTTATTGTAAACGGTGCATTCGCTTCCGCTTATTATGAAGTGGGTTTTGGGAACAAAAGTAATGATGCCATCGTAACTTTTCAAAATGTCGGTACTTTTTGTATGTACGATGGCGGGTCTTCTGACCCCATAATATTAAGCCCTCACAAAAGTACCATCTTTAAGATAGAAGACGATGATAATGTTTTTGATGGTTGCTTGAATAGAGATAAAGTAGAAACATGGAATGTTCAATATACGAAACCAAACGCTGCGACAGAATTCTGCCAGATAAAATTCACACATGACAGACCTGATTTTACCGGACCTTGGGTGACTTATTTTGCTACGGTAGGTAATTGCTCAATTCCGCTGACACTGGCCTGCAACGGTTATGAATCAGCGTGTAATGGTGAAGAAGATATCATTTCGGTAGTGGCATACACGAATAAATAAATGATTAATACGCAGGGCAGGTGCAGGTAATGGGATAGCATGGCTCATGGCGGAAGGGCATTTTTTATGCCATACTTTTTCACATCTCAAACGAGGAGTATGCCGTCATGATTCATTCAAGATACTTAACTTATTTGGGGATTACCTGCCTGTTACTGCCTGCCATTGCTCAGGCACAAACACCCGCTCAACAACTATCCTCAAGCCAGAAAGAGTACCTGCAACAAGAAATTGATAAACAAGTCACGGATAAATCCGCGATGGACGAAATACAGAAGTGGTCAGATGCCAAAAAAATCGCAGAGTTTGTTTGCCGGCCTCTGGCGTTGACCACTATCCAACAACAGCATAAAGACGCCGATAAAGTTTTCCTCGGTGATGTTGCACCAAATTCGATAAAGCTGCAAAACGCTGAACGCTTAGTCGGCAAAGGCATGTACCGGACCGATAATGGCTGGAAAGATATCCGCTTCTCCTGCAAGCTGGATGCCGCAACGGGGAAAGCCATCTTATTTAAGTATGAAGATGCCAAATCCGCTAGATTTCAAACCGGCCCAGGGCCAGCCGTTCCGCCAAAACAGTAAGGAGAGGTAATGCGGTATTTACTGTTGCTGTTGTGTACGCTGTCACCACTCAGTTTTGCTGCCAGCTTTGACTGTGCAAAAGCCAAAACGCCGGATGAAAAGGTGATCTGTACCAACCCAAAGCTGAATGATCTGGATGTAGAAATGAATGTGAAATACCATTTTCTGCGCGGATTATTTGCGATGGGGCTGTCAGGAAAAATGTATGATGACCAGAAGGAATGGCTAAGGCAGCGCCAGCAATGTAAGGCAAATATATCTTGCCTGAAAGAAAGTTATCGCCAGCGTATTAGTCAATTGGATACACTTTATAATTCAATTGATAAGCCTATTTAATTTACTGTTCAAGCGTTTTTCTCATTAAACCAGCCATTATATGCGCTGGTTTTTTCTTTTTGTTATTATTGGAAAATTTAAATTTTTATATTTTACTGAAAAATAATTAGGGCAATATTGTTAATTGGCTGCTACACTTTATATATTATATCTGCCAACTTCCAAGATGAACATTGTATTTTCCCGCACTGCGGAAAAATATAAGTATTTACATAAAATTGCAAACTGCAACTTGAAGTCAAATAGGTATAATCGTTAATTCCATATGCTTTTTCATAATAGTGAGAGTATCTAAAGTGATCTTTCCTTATCCCGCGTACCGCGCGGAATAAGGAATATTCCTATCATTTTAAAAAGTTATTTAGTAAGGTTTGAAGATATTTCAATTATATTTAGCATCTATCCAAATAATTAATTGCTTGAATATCATTTAAATAACTCTGAAGTGAATAAAAGTTATTAATAAATTAAATGATAATTCTGAACAGTAAAATATTAACAAGTAATCCAATTGTATTTGTGGAGATAAACTTATGCACACGCAAAATCCAAATAACAAAAGTCTTTCACAAGATAATGAAAATTTAACCAATAAACAACAACCCGATGATTTAATGGATTTTCCAAAAAATGTAAAACTGAAATATCTGACTTTTAAAAATTGGTCAGAGGAAATTAATATTGCCGATGTTCCCTGCTGTATTCCTGATTCTGTTGAACAGGTACTCGCTGTGGTGAATTGGGCTTGGAAACAAAACTATAAACTGAGAGCCGTCGGGCAATCGCATAATTGGTCTCCATTGATTTTAGCCCGGACAATAAAATCAGCAGAAAATACGATGCTGATGGATTTAAAACAGAATTTTAATCAGGTTGTTATTGAAAAATCATCGTCATTTTCCATCGTTAAAGCACAAACAGGTATCCTGATGGAAGAATTGATGACTCAAATGGAAGAGCAGGGGCTGGGTTTTACCGCAACACCGGCTCCCGGTGTTCTAACATTGGGTGGTGTATTAGCCATTGGCGGGCATGGAACCGCGATTAAAGCGCTCAATGAAAAAAATGAACCGGGCCATACTTATGGCTCGCTGAGTAATTCAATTTTATCGCTTTCCGCTGTGGTATGGGATGAAGAAAAACAACAATATATTCTCAGAAAATTTAAACGCACGGAAGCTGAATGTGCACCGCTATTAACCCATTTGGGTAGCGCATTAATTCTGGAAGTCGAATTACAGGCAGGTAAAAATCAGCGGCTTCGGTGTGAAAGTTTTACGGATATTATGGGTGATGAATTATTTGCTTTTCCGCAAAATGATGATCAGCGGACGATTGGCTCTTTTCTGGATAAAAATGGCCGGGTGGAAGTGATATTATTTCCGTTTAATTTGTTATTTAATTCTTGGCTAAAGGTCTGGAGTCTTTCACCCGAAAAACCAGAATCCAGTGTTGAAACAACCTCACCTTATAATTATCCATTTACCGAAATTTCAGATGAAAATGCAAAATATACGAAAAACCTTATATTAAAAAATCCACTACTTACACCTGGTTTTTGTGCTTTTCAATATCTTACGGTGGGCACAAAAATAGCAATATGGGGAAATGGAAAAGATATCTGGGGCTGGAGTAAGAATTCCCTGTTATATGTCAAACCCAGTACATTACGTGTCACTGCAAATGGTTATGCCGTATTGACGCGGCGTCAAGATATTCAACGAACCGTTAATGCTTTTTATACCCAATGGAAATCAATGATAGAGGCGTATAGCGATAACTGGGAATACCCGATCAACGGCCCAATCGAAATTAGAATCACCGGTTTAGATACGCCCTCTGAGGTGATGTGTGAAGGTGCTGCCGTTCCCAGTTTATCTCCCCTTCGCCCGCGCCCTGACGAACCTGAATGGGATGTGGCGGTTTGGTTAGATGTATTAACTTTAGCCGGAACAGATAATTCCATCGAATTTTACCGCGAATTGGAACAGTGGTTATTTAAGGAATTCAATGGCAATTACGCATCAGCCAGAGTGGAATGGAGTAAAGGCTGGGCTTACAGTGAAAATACGGGCTGGGACGATGAGGAAGTGTTGAAGAAAATCATTCCGAAATCGTTTACTGATGGTTTACCTGACGATAATAACTGGGTTTCAGCCGTCACTTTATTAAATAAGTACGATCCCCACCATATATTCCGATCGCCATTTTTAGATAGATTACTTTCGATTTAAAAAAATGTAAGTGCTTATATTTCCCCGCTGCGCGGGGAATTTTATATTTATCTCCTTGCGTCGATCAGATGAAGATGAAGCGATTCGTCAAGCGGTTATCGATGGTTTGGAAAGTGGGGACAGTTCTCTGGCTCTACGGAATATTGCCGAACAAAGGAAACACCAGCCTTCGTGCTTGCCGGGAAAAATCCAGCATCAGCATTGAACTCACGCTATTTTGTCCCCATTTATCGTCAATCACCCCATAATAAGGCCCTCATTTATGACTAATCCGTTACTGACTAATCCGTTACTGACTTCTACGGTATTGCCTAAGTTCACTGAAATAGAACCGGAACACGTCGTTCCTGCGGTGAAAGAAATGCTGGCGAATTACCGTCAGGTTATTGAAAAAATTCTGACCGATAACACGATCGATAACACCCGGTTTACTTGGGATAATCTGTGCCAGCCGCTGGCCGAAGCATCGGATAAACTTTCCCGTGTCTGGTCACCTGTCAGCCACTTGAACTCCGTCAAGAATAGCCCGGAGCTTCGCGAAGTCTATGAGCTGAGTTTGCCACTGTTATCCGAATTTTATACCTGGATTGGGCAGCACAAGGGGCTGTATCAGGCGTATAAATCACTCCACGACAGTGACGCATTTCACGCATTATCCCAGCCACAGCGTAAGGCGGTTGAAGATACGCTGCGTGATTTTGAATTGACCGGTATTGGATTGCCGGAAGAAAAACAGAAACGCTACGGTGAAATTTCTGCCCGTTTGTCAGAAATTGGCTCGCAATACGGCAACAATGTGCTGGATGCCACGATGGGCTGGACGAAGTTGATCACGGATGAGAAAGAATTGTCTGGTTTACCTGAAAGCGCCAAAGCAGCTGCCAAAGCTGCCGCCGAAGCGAAAGATCAGGAAGGCTGGCTGTTGACGCTCAATATGCCAAGCTATCTTCCGGTCATTACCTATGCTGACAACCGGGAGCTGCGTCAGGAAATCTATCACGCCTACGCCACTCGCGCCTCCGATCAAGGGCCGGATGCCGGAAAATGGGACAACAGCGCTATCATGGCGGAGATGCTGGCGCTGCGGCATGAACTGGCGCAATTGCTGGGTTTCACCAACTACGCTGAAAAATCCCTTGCCACCAAAATGGCGCAAAACCCACAGCAGGTGCTCGATTTTCTGAACGATCTGGCCCATCGTGCCCACGGTCAGGGCAAGAAAGAGCTGGAAGAACTGACCCAGTTTGCTCACGAGCATTACGGTGTTGGTAAAGACGGCGTTGGTAAAGACGGTATCGATAAGCTGGAAGCGTGGGATCTGACTTATTACAGCGAAAAACAGAAACAACATGCTTTTTCCATTGATGATGAACAACTGCGCCCGTACTTCCCGGAACAGCGCGTGCTTGAAGGGATGTTTGAGGTTATCCGGCGCATTTACGGCATCACAGCGAAAGAGCGCCACGGCGTAGAAACTTGGCATCCTGATGTGCGTTTTTTCGATCTGTATGATGAAAAGCAAACATTGCGCGGCAGTTTCTATCTGGATCTCTATGCCCGTGAGCATAAGCGCGGCGGCGCATGGATGGACGACTGCGTGAACAGAATGCGTCATGCTTCCGGCGAAATTCAGACGCCTGTTGCTTATTTAACCTGTAACTTCAATAAACCGGTAGGGGATAAACCGGCGCTGTTTACCCACGATGAAGTGATAACGCTGTTCCACGAATTCGGTCACGGCCTGCACCACATGCTGACTGAGATTGAAACGCTGGATGTTTCCGGCATTAACGGTGTGCCGTGGGATGCGGTTGAGCAGCCGAGCCAGTTTATGGAGAACTGGTGCTGGGAGCCGGAAGCGCTGGCGTTTATCTCCGGCCACTATGAAACCAACGAGCCTCTGCCGCAGGAAATGCTGAATAATATGCTGGCGGCGAAGAATTATCAGTCTGCCATGTTTATCCTGCGTCAGCTGGAGTTCGGCTTGTTTGATTTCCGCCTGCACGCTGAATATGACCCGGCAAAAGGCGCGCAAATCCTGCCAACGCTGAAATCGGTAAAACAGCAGGTTGCTGTCGTGCCATCACCAGAGTGGAACCGTTTTCCTAACTCGTTCAGCCATATTTTTAACGGTGGTTATGCCGCTGGCTACTACAGTTATCTGTGGGCGGATGTATTGGCAGCAGATTCTTTCTCACGTTTCTCTGAGGAAGGTATTTTCAACCGTACTACAGGTCAGTCATTCCTCGACAATATCTTGTCCCGTGGGGGTTCTGAAGAGCCAATGACACTGTTCGTGCGCTTCCGTGGGCGCGAGCCGAAACTGGATGCGATGCTGAAAAGCGCGGGTATCGCGGAATAACAAGTGTGGGAATTTGAGTGAAAATTTGTTTGATTTGTGAACAAGGCGCTGATAGCAGCGCCTTATCTCATTTGGCCGAACGTTGGGGTTTGGTGCACGATGATGATTCTGACATGGCTTTGGTGCTGACGCCCGAACGTCTGGAACTGCGCAAACGCGATGAGCCTAAGCTGGGTGGGATTTATGTGGATTTTGTCGCCGGTGCGATGGCGCATCGCCGCCGTTTTGGTGGCGGACGCGGTGAAGCGGTGGCGAAAGCCGTCGGTATCAAGAAGGATTATATTCCCACGGTTGTCGATGCGACGGCAGGTTTAGGGCGGGATGCTTTCGTGCTGGCTTCCATTGGTTGTCACGTCAGAATGCTGGAACGTCATCCGGTGGTGGCGGCGTTGCTGGAGGACGGATTGCAGCGGGGTTATCAGGATGAAGAGATTGGCATTTGGCTGAAAGAACGCATGACCCTGATTCACGCCTCAAGCATTAGCGCTTTGACCGATATCACGCCACAGCCTGATGTGGTTTACCTCGACCCGATGTATCCGCACCGGCAAAAAAGTGCGTTGGTCAAAAAAGAGATGCGGGTATTTCAGTCACTTGTCGGTGCAGATGAAGACGCAGATGCTTTGTTAGCCCCCGCCCGTTCACTGGCAAAACGCCGTGTGGTGGTGAAAAGGCCGGATTACGCTGAGCCACTGGCCGGCGTAAAAGCCTCCGCAGCGATTACCACCAAAAATCATCGGTTTGATATTTATCCATGTTGAATGGTGGTTGGCATATACCCGCCCAACTTCAATGCGTGCTATACTCGCGTCCTTCAAGTTGCCTCTTTGTTGGCTTCGCTCGCTTGCCCCAGTCGCCGTTTTTATAAACACACGGTTATCTATGCTCAGGGGACGCATTATGAGAGGCTTTCTGCCTCTCACCGAAGGCCAGCCTGTGGCTGTTCAAATTCGCTCACGACGAATTTGTCCCTTGCAACAAGCGATGCAACTCGAAATCCATTGGGTATACGTTATTGTATTTTTATTTAATATAATGATTTTAAAAAGTTAATTTATCATTAAGTTGTATCTATTTTTTGATATTTTCATTGGTGATTTTGATAAGTATCTTTATTTTTTATAGATCTGATTTCTTATTTTAAGAATATTAAACTCTAATTGATATTGATATTTATTTAATTTTGTCGGCGAAACAAATAAATAAGAAAATAAGTAACTTAATGAATAAGTTAATTTTTATTGTATTGCATAAATTCATTTTAATTTATTTACGTTATGTGTTATTCAATTATGTTATATATTTTTATGAATTTGAATTATATTACTCCATTATTAATTTGAAATGTGATCCTTATGAAAAAAATACTGCTCGTTTGCATTTTTGGGTTTTTCTCGCAGGCTGCATTTGCCGGTTATACGGATTTCTTTGAGACAAAAACGTATCTCATAACGATTCATAATCTTTGTTCGGAAGGTAATGTCAGTTGTGATAACGTTGAATCTGTCGTTAAAAACAAAAAGGCAAAAACGGCTTTGATATTGAAAGGAAAAACCCTCAACAGGCGTTGTGATACAGGGAGTTGCTCTTTTTATGGATATGAATTCAAGGACAAAGACAGGACCTATACCATTTCTCGGCAAGGTGCGTTATCTATCTCAAGGAAAGGAAAAACTATTTTTTCAGAAAAGGGTGTTTTCAGATATTAATATGATGATTTGAATAGATAAATCAATGTGCTGGGTGGGCTGAAAGCGCATCGATTTATAATTGGTTTAATTTGCCCGTGATGTATCATTTATTTCTATTTGAAATAGTGAGCGTCTTCATTACAATTAGTATACTTCTCTTTGCATAAACCATCGCTGAACAGAACGTTTATGCTGAAAGTTTTTACTCCACCTGTT
Organism: Enterobacteriaceae bacterium; assembly: GCA_031253755.1. Taxonomy (GTDB): domain Bacteria; phylum Pseudomonadota; class Gammaproteobacteria; order Enterobacterales; family Enterobacteriaceae; genus Xenorhabdus. The sequence continues at coordinate 64,742 of JAIRVT010000032.1, read as the reverse complement.
TTTATAACATGTATTTATAACAACAAAATAACAATAATTTTATATTTTATAAATCCTCAGCCGGATATGTAATAGCAATGTGGCGCAATCAATAACGCATACCCGATGCACTTCAAATGCAGCGAATTCACCGACGCTGTAACTTGAAAGGCTTGGCGTATTATTGCAGAAATGCAATCACGCAAGTGAAGCGATATCCTTGATAATTTTTATTGTCATTTAACTAAAAAAGTGCTGGCTAAGCATAGCCAGAGGGATTTTTTTGACCATTTTTTATCAATATTCTCTATTAAATCAATGTGCTTTATTAAATTATAAAAGGGGGGAAATGATGTTTTTCAACATTATCAATAAAAATAATATAGTTGCACTTTCACTGATATTTGGAATTGCCGTTTCTTTTTTAATAATTCATAACAGTAAGTTAGGCATTATCGATTATGCTGATAAGCACTGTCACAGAGAGATAGCTTGTTTGATTGATATGAATAAAATCACCGCTTTCGACTGGGATAAAATGTACATCCTTGATAAAGGAATGAAGCCCAGAGATATTGAGGCGATTATTGGCGCTGCATTTACGGGAGAAGCCAGCCTTTTTTATAAGATTATTTTTGTCAGGAATAAGCGAATCGTGTATGAAGATGAATATCATCCCAATATCAACGCTGAGGAGAAGAAATTACTGACGCCAGATTTCCGATATCCTTTTGATGGTAAAGGGAATCACTTTAGTTACTACGCAATTTCTAAAGATAACGCGATTCTTTCCATGAAAATTGAAAAGAAGTCATTTGTAAACAACAACACTTATTACAAGTTATCACCTTCCAACCCGAAACAGATTATGGAGTAAAAGCATCATTTATTCTTCCTTAACCCATTATAGATGATCAAGATTGAAATATTTATTCAAGCTTGGTCATCTATTTTTTTCATGGATTCATACCATCAAAAGGAAAAAGAAAGAAAGGATCACATTTGACAGGATAACGGTTGATGACAATTTCCTGTAGGATAAGCCGAAAACTTTACCTTCTGAGGAATTAAACATCAATGAGTGCCCCTAATTCTGGCGCTGAACATCGGCAGAGTTTGCTTCAGCGCGTTTTTAAATTACATGAACATGGCACGACAGTGCGTACCGAAATGATCGCCGGGCTGACGACCTTCCTGACCATGGTTTATATCGTCTTTGTCAATCCGCAAATTTTGTCGGTTGCCGGGATGGATATCAAAGCGGTATTTGTAACAACCTGCGTAATCGCGGCATTTGGCAGCATAATGATGGGTATCATCGCCAATTTGCCCGTGGCTGTCGCACCGGCAATGGGCCTGAATGCGTTCTTCGCTTTTGTCGTTGTCGGCGCGATGGGCATATCCTGGCAGGTTGCGATGGGGGCGATTTTTTGGGGAGCGGTCGGGCTACTGATCCTGACTATTTTTCGTATTCGCTACTGGATGATAGCGAATATTCCCGTCGGCCTGCGAGTGGGCATCACCAGCGGTATCGGGCTGTTTATTGCCATGATGGGGCTGAAAAATGCCGGTATTATCGTGCCGAATCCAGAAACTATCGTTTCTATCGGTAATTTTGCTGACCATAATGTCCTGCTGGGCACGCTGGGCTTTTTCATCATCGCCATTTTAGCCGCCCGCAATTTCCATGCCGCCGTGCTGCTCTCCATTGTGGTCACAACCGGAATCGGCCTGATGCTGGGGTATGTGGAGTATCATGGCATTTTTGACTTCCCGCCCAGTGTGATGAGCGTTGTCGGCAATGTGGATGTAAAAGGTGCGCTGGATATCGCATTAATCGGGGTGATTTTCTCCTTTATGCTGGTGAACCTGTTTGATTCGTCCGGCACGTTGATTGGTGTAACCGACAAAGCCGGGATCGCTGACAGCGACGGTAAATTTCCGCGCATGAATCAGGCGTTGTATGTTGATAGCCTCAGCTCTGTCGTTGGCTCTTATGTCGGAACCTCTTCCGTTACCGCATTTGTCGAGAGTTCTTCTGGCGTGTCTGTCGGCGGGCGCACCGGGTTAACCGCCGTGGTCGTCGGAATTTTGTTCCTGCTGGTGATGTTTATTTCTCCGCTCGCCAGCATGGTTCCGGCTTACGCGACATCAGGCGCATTAGTGTATGTGGGTGTTTTGATGACATCCAGCCTGACGCGGGTTAAATGGCATGATCTGACGGAATCCGTACCGGCATTTATCACCGCTGTCATGATGCCGTTCAGTTTCTCCATTACCGAAGGCATCGCATTGGGCTTTATTGCTTATTGCGCAATGAAACTGGGCACCGGAAGATGGCGTGAAATCGGCCCTTGCGTAATTGTTGTCACGGTGTTGTTTGTGCTGAAGATGGTGTTTGTGGACGCTCACTAGACACATTTTTGGCTATGATAAAAAAGCCTGCCAGAAATTCACTGGCAGGCTTTTTTTACGTCAGACGTGAAAGCCTATTTAATATTCAATACGTGTCTGTGCAGACAAAAGATCGGTGGTACGCTGGCAGAACTCGGTAAATAACGCGATCTCCCCCGGCGACATTTTCGACGCCACGATATCAGCCATATCACGCCGGCTGGAATCGGCACGCTGCAAAAATGTTAGCCCTTTCGGGCTTAATCGGGTGACCTGTTCACGTTTATCATATTTCCCCGCTTCTTGTTGAATCAGTTCCTTATCTTTTAGCAATTTCAGGATCTTGGATATTTTAGAGCGGGTAAAACCCAGTTTTTCGCCAATGACGGAAGGGTTCATCGCTTGGTGTTGGCGAAGTAAATGCAAAGTATCGTATTCCACCCATGAAAGACCTTCCGGGTTTATCATCGTTCTTCTCGCAACAAGGACACATTGAAGCAGACCCAACGCTTCTTCAAAAGGTGTCACTGCCGTGTCTGTTGTAGGCTGATTTTCTATTTTCATGTGGACTTTTTCACTTATTCTGTGAATGCAAGCCCACTTATTTACGATTAATAACTATAAAAATCAAGCAAAAATGCTATTACGATTAAGAACATCTTCATAATCGTGTAATGCTTTAATTTTACCGTTACTTAATTTAAATACATTAATATACAGGCAATAAAAATCTTTTTTATCCGGCAACGTTTTACCATTCAGGCGATATTCAACGATAAAAGTATCAGGATTATGGGTAGGATACAGTTCTATATCCTGAACGGAAGTAAAAATCAGCGGTGCCTGACCAAAACTTGCTGAATAGTGCTCAAGTATCTGTGGTTGCCCTTGAATAATATCGCGACTGGTACGAAAAGGTAATTTAAGGATACCATCATCAGAAAATAGCGCGGCCAGTTTTGCTGGTGACTTCTCCAAAACTGCATCTATATATTTGTCGAATATCGATTTAAACATTATTTTTCCTTAGTTAAGTACAGGTTTATATAACGAAATCATTTACCCATAAAATGGCAAATTAATTTCTCGAAAGTTTTTACATCAATATCTGGAAAATCGAAGCCTAATAATTTAATGGCTTCGTGTGTGCGCTGATTGTTATAGATATTATTACCAATATTCAATGCATCTTCTTTAAAAAGATGAATTAATGAGCCCAGAGCTACCTCCTCACCATTAACAACCATTTGTTCGAGTTTTTCTAACCACTCAGATTCAGAACTTGTTGTAATATCATACCCCATTTTTTTTATTGCCAAATATGCTGGTTTAAAATTAGTACCTTTCGGGTGAAATAAATGGAAAGTTTTCTGCCTATGTAGCTTGTTAGAAGCTGATAGAGGTGCAATAGATAGTGATACAATGACTTGGCTGACAAAATCAACAGGTAATAAATCAGTATGTAGTAATTCAGGATATGGCGTTATTCCCATTTGAATAAAACTTTTAATTTGAAGCCATAAAAAATCACCTTCCTGACATGCCCCAGTAACACTGTCGCCGGATATACGTCCTATCCGGTAAATATTGATATCAACACCTTGTTCTCTGGCTTGCTGTACGTACTGCTCAGCCACCCATTTACTTTGAGTATAGCCAATAGAGAGTGAATCTGGGTAGTTTGGAAAGCTATCTTCCGTTATTGGTTGTTTAGGATAATCTGGGGGAAATACAGCAATAGTTGAAATATATTCAAGCTTCTTACATTCATGGTGACAACAAAAATTTATGATCTCCACAATACCATCGACATTGGTTCCTTTAACAGAATCGTATGGAAGGATAAAATTAATATGAGCCGCTACATGATATACTTTAAATATCCTCTCTGATAATGAATTATATTCTGCCTCAGTTAAATCAAATTTGTTCTTGGCAATATTCCCCACGACAATTTCAACACGAGAGAAATCTATGTCATAGTTGATACCATAGTGATGAGCATTTTCTATTATACGGTTTAATCCTGCATTTTTATCGTTTGCCCTGACTAAACAAATAACTTTCCCTTTTATCTGCTGTAGTAAAGCACGAAGTAAATAAACACCTAAAAAACCAGTAGCACCTGTGAGTAATATATCAATTTTTATTGATGAATTTAATTTTTTTCCATGATTCCAATCATACTTAATTAAAGCATCGTTAATAAATGAATTCTTCGTTTCATTATTTATTTTTTTATCTTCACTCAGATAAATGTCAACTGAAGTTGCCATATCACTCAAAGTAGGCGCTCTGAATAGTAATTTCAGCGGAAAGTCAACATTAAATTTTTCGCGCAATAAATACACTAATTGTGTTGCTAAAAGTGAATGACCTCCTATATTGAAGAAATTATCTTCAGGTCCAATAACTCGATTCGGAAGCACTTTTTGCCAAAGTAATTTTACTGTTTGTTCAGTTGACGTCAGAATTTCATCGATATTGTGCTTTTCAATCTCATTTAATATGTTAGGTATTTCAATATGATGTAGTGCTTTTCGGTCAATTTTACCGCTAGGCGTCGTTGGAATATTAGGCAAAAATATAAACTCACTAGGAATCATATAATCCGGTAGATAGTTTCGTAACCAAGTTAATAGTTCAATACGCTCTAATGGAACAGTTGTAATGATGAAAGCTACCAAAATTTTGTTACCCGCAGATATTTCCTTTCCAATAACGGCGGAAACTTTTACGCCATCCAACGAATTGATAACTGATTCAATTTCTGATGGCTCAATGCGAAATCCTCTAATTTTTAACTGGTTATCAAGTCGGCCAAGGTATGTAAACAAATTATTGGCGTTTAATTTTACCAAATCACCTGATTTATAAGCATGTTGGCTTAGTGCGTTCGGCCATTTTTCGATTAAAAATCGCTTGTTAGTTTCATGATCTTTGTTGTGATAACCAGGTGAAAGAAAGTCACTGACAATCCATAGTTCTCCCGCAACACCGGCTGGGACCATATTTTTATGTTCATCTAAAATAAGCATGGTAAATCCGGGTAACGGATATCCGATTGATGCACTATCTCCCCATGAAGATATATCTGTCGGCATGACATAAAATGAACAAACATGACTTTCTGAAGGTCCATAAAGATTAATCAGCCTACGGTTAGCATTAAACATATATTTAATATCTGAAGTGAGGACTAATTGTTCGCCAGTTGAATAAACTTCACTAAGCATTGGTAACTGAGCTTTATTCGTAAATGTTAATTGAGCTAAATGTTGAAGTGCTACATAAGGGAAATATGCACGCCGAATTTCGTTTAATTCGATGATATTTTGCAAATGATGCAAATCTTTACGTTCATCTTCATTTGCAATATATAATTTTCCACCAGTACATAAGGTACCAAATATTTCCTGGACAGAAACATCGAAAGACAAAGACATATAATGAAGTGTACAATCACTTTCACCACAAATTGTATTTTCTTTTTGCCATGTAAGAAGATTGGACAATGTTTTATTAAGTAAGCGCACCCCTTTAGGTTGTCCTGTTGAACCCGAAGTGTAAATGACATATAACTCATCTTCTGGTTTTCGCTGTATTGATTGCCAGTTAACATTGCGAGTAAAAACGATTTCATCTAACACAATGTGGTGGATAGTTGTGGATATGGCTATAACAAATTCACTGGTGGTTATGATGCAATCTACCCCGGCATCCCTAAGCATATATTCAATACGCTCTTGGGGATAACCGGGGTCAATGGGAACATAAGATGCCCCAGTTTTCAAAACTGCCAATAAAGCAGCAATAGAATCTTCATTTCTATTTAGCAATAACCCCACTCGCGAACCAGCACTGACGCTATAATTCTTATACATGAATTCGGCAAGTTGATTAGAACGATGTTCCAGCCATCCGTAAGTCCAGTGGCCGTAATGTGTGATTAATGCAATATTGTCCGGATGAATTCTCGCATATTCTTCTATATCACGAATAAAACATGAATTTTTCATATAGATGAATGGTGTACTGGAACGATTTATTATAGATGATTTTTCTTCTAATGTGAGAATTTCAACTTCACCTAACGTTTTTTCTTTTTGTTCTCCCATACACAAAGCTATTTGTTTATATAACTCCAGCCAATATTGAATAGTACTCTCTGTGAATAGTCCTGCATTAAACTCTATAATTACATGATGAGATGCTCCCATTTCGACAAATAGCGTTAAATCATATTTAGCAGATTGAAGATATTGTTCAGTAATCTTTACTGAGAAGGGAAACACCTGAAATGCATCATTGGCATTCTCAATATTGACAAGTAATGTTTGGAAAACAGAGTGATCCAAACCAAATTTTTGCCCTGTATTTGCCACAATATCTGTAAGTGGTAACTGTTTATTTAAATGAGCCTGAATAAATTGGTCTCGAATTGATATTGCAAATTGACTCACTGTACTATATGAATCTATATGAGTTCTGAATGGCAAAGTATTAACCAAATATCCTACAGTTTCTTCAAAATCACTATTATCTCGCAATGCAAAAGGAATTCCAGTCGTAATATCTTTTTGACCAGATAAACGATATAAAAAAAATTGCCAGCACATAGTCATATACATGAACGGAGTCATTGAAAGCGCTTTTGCCTGTTCAAGTATTTTCAATGAATCATCATGGCTAAGATTCAAATCGCGATAACCTGCTTTGGTCCCTTTACACTCTTTTCTTGGATAATCCGTTGGGAGATCTATCATAGCTGGGTATGGAGTAAGCACTTCTTTCCAATAGGTTTTCATATTGGACATTTCAGGTTTGGTTAATTGATTTTTTTGCCATAGCGTGAATTCTAGATAATTTTTGCTAGTCTTCAAATAATGAAATTCTCTTTTTTCAATTAATTGAATATAGCATTGGAGGATATTTTTTATAAAAATTGTGACTGATGGTGCATCAACAATAATATGATGAAAGCAACATGCCAACCAACACTGTTTTGACTCATTAATTATCAAACAAATATCGAATAATGGTCCTTTTGATAAATCATATTTTTTTGCGGCCATCTGTTGAATTACTTCTTCTGGGCGATCCATTACAGTAAGAATTTTATGTTTTATATTAACCTGATAGGGTTGTTCTATAACTTGATAAAGCTGTTCTTTTTTGAAGATAAAGTGTGTACGTAAAATAGGTGTAATTTCAACAAACTGAGTAACTGCTTTCTCCAATAAACTGTGTTCTAATTGAGTCCCTATTTCAATAAGTAACGGTACATTATAGCTGTCAGGTTGGCTCAATACTTGATCAAGTAGCCATAGTCCTTTTTGTCCCGGAGTGCTGGGTATATACGTCCTGTTATCTAATGAATTCTTCGCCATAATGCCGAATAATTTATTACCCATTTATTCCCTCCAGATTATTTTTCTCAAACTGAGCGACTAATTTTTCGATGCTATCCACTGAAAATACATCAGCAGATGAAACATGAATATTCAATGCCTTACTGACAACGGAGGCTAATTTAATAAGATGAAGTGAGTTTGCCCCTTGTTCCCAAAACGAAGTTACTGGGTCAAGGTTCTTACGACCTGTGATTTCTTCCCATATTGAGAGAATTTTTGATTCTACGTCGCCGTTACGTTGTTGGTATTTTCCATCAGCAACAAGCTGAGCCATTTGGTTACGGTCTCGTTTACCATTCCTATTCACTGGCAAAGAATTAACCTGTGTAAACCGTTCAGGCACCATGTACGATGGTAGCTTTGCAGCCATAAATTCTCGAAGGTTGGCGCTGGATAGTGGGCCTGATTGACTCAAATAGCAGGCATGTAACAATGGTTCATTATTTGTCTGTTCAATGGTGACAATGGCATCTTCTATTTGAGGATGTGAACGTAGTGTATGTTCTACACCGGTTATTTCGACCCTGAAACCTCGAATTTTACACATGTGGTTACTACGTCCCAGTAGTGTGATATGACCTAATTTATCTTTTTTAGCCCGGTCATTAGTACGGTAGTAACGCTCATGATTACCCTTTTCAAGTTCTAGCCAAATAAAATGCTCATTAGTTAATTCGGGATCTGAATACCCCTCCGCAAGCCCTGCACCACTGATACAAAGTTCCCCAGCGACATCCGGGTCACAAATTTCTAAATTATCATCTAGCACAACCATAGTAACGAGAGGTAATGGATGACCGACAGGTACAGGAGAATCATCGTTAATCATTTCATTTGGCAACACCTGATAAACAGAAGTGAGCGCTGAATTCTCTGTACATCCCATTCCATTAAATATACGCCCTTTACCTGCTTTAGCCGTGATTGAAAATAGTCTTGGATTGACAAAATCACCTGACACAATGACTCGTTCAGGTTTATGTAACGTATCAGGAGAAACTTCTACAAATAATCGATACAAACCACCGGATAAGAAAAGAGTAGAAATATTCTGATGGCTAATTAAATTATCTATTTCAGCTAAATCAGGGACATCTTTGGGATAAACAACAAGAGTAGCTCCGGTTAGGAGACTTATCCAGATTTCATTGGCACTTGCAGCAAATGAGGGGTCCGCAAGTTGTAAATAACGATCCCTATCAGTATTGCTTAACTGGCTGATAGGAATTGCAAGGCGGGTTAATCCACAATGGCGTATAATCACGCTCTTGGGTTTACCTGTTGAGCCTGACGTCAACAATATCATCACCGGATCTGTTGCAATTAATGTTTCAGTTATAATTTCAAGTTCTGTCGGTATGTCATCTAAGCCACTGACTTGGGATAAAAGGCTTTTTACAGAGATAACTAAATAATTTATATGTAAATTATTTGATTGTGAAGCTGTTATCTTTAGCTCAGATTCTTTTTCGCTGTCAGTATCTGAAATGAATACATTGATGTCAGCAGCCTCAATACAATTTTTTATATACCGTTCTGGGTTGTTATTGTTACGTACATTGCTTAATGGAACAACAATAGCGCCCAACCGAATTACTGCTATCAGTATCAGGTATAATTCAAGACTACGAGTTATCTGAATAGCGACTTTATCTCCCTTTTTTACGCCCATTCTTTGCAAAGTTAATGCTATCTGAGCTGATTTAACCCAAAGCTCACGGTATGACAATGTTTCAGCATTAAATATTAACGCAATTTTATTTGGATATTTATTTACTATTTCACACAAAATATTTGGTATCGTACCTAACTGTTCAATCTGATTTTTAGCCATGCAAGATAATCCTTATGTCTAACAAGATAAAAACATTAAATAGTACTCTTTAATTTAAGATGTTATTTAATTCGATATACGTTTGCTTGGTTCTATTGTTGAATATGCGGATGAAACAGAGTCTACAATGTGATCTTGAAATCAGTCAAATGATTTCTAAAACAAAATCAATTTCAAAATTAATTTACGTGTGAATAAAATTAACTTATTAATAAACAAATAGTTAATTTATTATTAGATGTTTATTAATTTTTAATAATTGACATTATACATCTAAATTATGGATGATTTGTGCTATCAAACCAATGATTTTTGTTTGTATAGCCATCAACTTTATTAATATAGGACAGCCGAATGGCATAATTACACGAATAATAACAAAATAATGTAATGGGATAATAGTTTACCCAATTACCAATAACTTATGGTTATGAAGTTTATTTCATTACCTTTTTTAACAACAGTAATGAAATCTCTTCACTTGCTAATAGATAATATGAGCTCGATCACGAACAATTAATTCTTTATTCTTATATCAGGAATATTATCGAAATGAATGAATTAGAAACCACAAATTCCCAATGGCAACAACCAATATGGGGAAATTTAAAATCATTAGATGTTATTAAAAAAGAATTATTAAAATTACCACCATTAATTAATTATAAAGATTTATCCTACCTCTATCAGGAGTTGAATAATGTTTGGTCAGGCAAAGCAGCCATAATTCAAATTGGTGATTGTGCTGAGCGTATTATTGAGTGTGATCAACATTCGGTTATTCAAAAAGTTACTTTTTTACATAATTTATCAGATATTTTATCTAATTTATTAAATAAACCGGTGATCAAAGTTGGTCGTATTGCTGGTCAATATACAAAACCACGTTCTAATGTAACTGAAAAATACCAGAACATTATATTGCCTGTATGGCGCGGCGATAGTGTAAATAGCCCAGAACCTATCCCGGAAGCGAGAATTAATGATCCAAAACGAATGTTAATGAGTTACCATGCTGCTTCACAAACCCTGTCTATTATTGATGATTATATTAAAAATCGATCAGATATTAACTTAAAAATTTGGACAAGCCATGAGGCATTATTATTGGATTATGAATATTCGCAACTAAGAACTACTACGGATGGACGAAAATATCTTGGCAGCACTCACTGGCCTTGGGTTGGAATACGTACCCTTGGTTTAAATAGCCCCCATATGGAGATGTTATCAAATATAGATAACCCTGTAGCCTGTAAAATCAACGATAATGTCTCTCCTGATTTAATTACTAAATTATGCAACAGGCTCAACTCGCAAAAAATCCCCGGACGATTAACATTTATTACTCGTTTTGGTCATAAAAATATTAATAAACTTAGTTTTCTTATCGACGCTGTATTAAAAACAGATATTCCTGTGCTTTGGATGTGTGATCCCATGCATGGTAATACAACAAAAACAAAGAATGGGAATAAACAACGAATATTTGAAAATATAGTGAGTGAAGTTACCAGTTTTCAAACTCAATTAGCCGAGCATAACGCTTGTTGTGCAGGTATTCATTTAGAAACGACGGCTGAAAATATCGCTGAATGCTTTGGTTTCGGCTTCACCCCTAATGAGTCTGAATTATCAAACATTATATGCGATCCACGTTTGAATAAAACACAAGCAATAGAACTTATTAAACAATGGGCAATTAATCAGGAGGACTTATGATATTTGATAAAAAATATGTTGCCGTTATTACCGGTGCATGTGGTGGTATCGGCGAGGCCATCGCCAAACGATTGGCGAAAGAAGGCGTAATATTAGCACTTATTGATAAACAGGCTAATGCTTTACAATCTTTGGTAAATCAACTTAGCCATAAATATTCTCAGCCAATTATTGGTTTTTCCGTGGATGTTGCCGATCCTGAACAAGTTGACAGAGCATTTCTCGCAATCAAAAAACAACTTGGTTCAATTGGTTATTTGGTAAATGGTGCTGGTGTATTGCAGCACGGATCTGTTGAAAACACAAATATTGACGAGTGGAAGCATGTTTTTGCTGTTAATGCGACGGGAGTGTTTAACACCAGCAAAGCAGCTGCCAGCTATATGATGGAGCAGAGAAAAGGCAGCATTGTGACAGTTGCTTCAAATGCAGCACGGGTACCAAGAGCAACGATGGCTGCATATTGTGCTTCAAAAGCGGCTGCTCAGGCTTTTACATATGCACTTGGGTTAGAAGTAGCTCCATTTGGGATACGATGTAATGTCGTAGCTCCCGGCTCAACGGATACGCCAATGCTACAGAGCATGTGGAAAAATGAGAACGATAAAAGTCGTACATTGGATGGTAATCCAGAGCAATTCCGTATAGGTATCCCACTACACAAAATTGCCACATCAGATGAAATTGCCTTTGCTGTTTGTTTCTATCTAAGTGAAGAATCCAGCCAAACTACGCTGTCAACTTTACTGGTCGATGGCGGGGCTGCATTAGGCAGTTGTTAATGCATAGAGGTGCAACATGAAAAAGATATTATCGTACCCATTACCTAGTCATACAGACTTACCTAAATCTCTAGCAAATTGGCTACCGAATAGGAATCGTACAGCTTTATTGATACACGATATGCAAAAGTACTTTGTGGATTTTTTTGAAACCGGAGTTAGTCCGATAAATAATGTCATAAATAATATCCATACCCTACTGTATATTGCCAGAAATTTTAATATTCCTGTATTTTATACTGCCCAACCCGGTAGTATGACCCCAGAACAACGCGGATTATTAAAAGATATATGGGGCAACGGTATGAAAGCAATCGATGAGCATCGAGCAATTACTCCGCCATTGATTCCCATTAAAGATGAAACAATATTGACTAAATGGCGTTATAGCGCATTCTTTAAATCTAATCTGCTACATGATTTAAACTATTTGAATCGTAATCAATTGATCATTTGTGGCGTGTACGCCCATATAGGGTGTTTAAGTACCGCTATTGATGCTTATTCGCATAATATCGAAACTTTCTTCGTATCAGATGCAGTGGCCGATTTTTCAGAAGAAAAACATCATCTGGCATTAGATATGGCGGCAGAACTATGTTCAGTAGTAATACCGACGGAACAAGTCATTAAAAATCTACGGAAATAATATGCTAGCAGTCTAAAAAACCAATAAAAATTTATGAGGAGAAATAATGTCGAGGCAAGAATTACAACAAGGAGAGTTAAAATCAGATAATACTCAAAATCTCTTTAACCGTTTAGTGAAAACGAATAAACCTTTTGCATGTATTTATCGACCATTATCTGATGATAAAAACTCTTTCTTATGTTTTGAGGGAGAAATAAATTACAGCCATTCAATTTCAGACCTGAAATTAATTTCTTTGGAGAAAAACCCTTCATTTAAATCAGATTGTGCTGGAGAGATGAATGCACTGCCAAAAGATCTAAGCACTTCTCAACTAATTATTATTCCATTCAATCAAATCGCTGAAAAAGGGTTTGCATGCCATGAAGATAACGAACCTGTAATTATTATGAATATTGAAACTCAAACGCGTTATCAAATAAGTAATTTGGAGTTTATTAATAAAAAAAAACCAATGAATGCAGCTAATATACATTTTGATATCACAGATGAATGTTATAAACAAATAGTAGAAGATGTTATTAATGATGAAATTAGTACCGGAGAAGGTAGTAATTTTGTCATATCGAGAAGTTTAGAGGGTAATATTGAAAATTTTTCATTAGAAGGAGCAATTTCAATATTTAATAAATTACTAGTAAACGAACATGGTTCTTATTGGACATGGATTGTTTATACTGGCGAACGCTATTTTATCGGCAGCAGCCCGGAACAACATATAATGGTAGAGGGTAGTAAAGTAGCCATGAATCCAATAAGTGGTACGTTAAAATATCCACCAGAAGAAATAGAACAAGCCTTATATCATTTTATTAATAATAAAAAGGAACAGAATGAACTTTTCATGGTTGTTGATGAAGAGCTAAAAATGATGACCCGTATATGTGACAGTGATATTACCGTAACAGGTCCAAAATTAAAAATGATGTCTCGAGTAGCACATACAGAATATTTTATTAGTGGTTCAACATCACAGACAATTCAAACTATTCTAAAAGAATCTTTATTTGCACCTACTGTGACAGGAAGTCCTGTAAAAAATGCATCCCAAGTTATTAAACGTAGAGAAAACTGCGGGCGCGGATATTACAGTGGTATTATCGGAATGATTGGAGTTAAGAATAATCAACGTTATATGGATTCTGCTATTTTGATTAGAGCAGCTGACATTATGAAAAATGGGAATTTTCGATTAACCTCGGGTGCAACCATTGTTCGTGATTCAATTCCAAAAAATGAAGCCGAAGAGACCAAAGCAAAACTGAGTGGCTTAATGAGTTCTTTTTTTGATGACAAAAAAAGAAATGATTTAACTCACAATAACCAATTGTCAAAAAATGTGTTGAGTCATATCGACGAGATATTACAGCAACGTAACCATAAAGTGTCTTCTTTCTGGTTGGGGAACACTGAAAGAGTAGTATTACCGAACACTTCTCTTCCATCCATTACACTCATTGATATGGAAGATTCGTTTACTGAGATGATTGCCCACCAACTACGCTATATAGGACACGATGTGACTATAGTTTCATGGTCTAAATCTGGTACGAGTTTGCCTCAGTTAATGAATTCAGGTAAAGCAGATATTCTGTTTATTGGTCCAGGACCCGGTGACCCAAATGCAGTTAATAATGACAAGATGACAACAGGACGAACGCTAATTACAAATCGTTTAAAGCAAAAATTACCATTAATTGGAACCTGTTTAGGGCATCAACTGATCTGTGCTGAATTTGATTTGCCTATCAAACGGCTTTCCAAAACACGGCAGGGAACACAATATAAAATAGCCATTGAGAATATGACATATCATGTTGGGTTTTATAATAGTTTTTCTGCAATGCACAAATTACCACATTGGTTTACGCCAAAATACAATCAATTGGTTTATCTTGAGCGATTAGGTGAAAGTGAAATTATTGCACTAAAATCTAATAATGTGGCATCAATACAATTTCATAATGAGTCTTTTTTAACGATTGACGCATTTTCTATTTATAACTGGATGATTAATAATGCTGTAAATTATGCAGAAACAAAACTGCAAAATTAATGCATTAGTTCAGCCTAAAAAAGGCTTGTCGGGAAATCTGTGTATTACTCAAATATTACATAGATTATCCCGTTTGGCTCGTCGGTGTTTTATTTTTATCGGTTTTACTCACACAATGCTCGCGTAAATAATCAGCCGTCAATGAATGGCTATTTTCAACCATCGCCTGTGGCGTGCCGCTGAACATTACCTGGCCACCCGCAGTTCCTGCACCTTCCCCTAAATCAATCACCCAATCCGCTGCGGCAATAACATCGATATTATGTTCAATTATCAAAACAGAATTTCCCTGTTCGACAAGATGGCGAAACAAGCTGATCAGTACCGCCACATCAGAAGGATGAAGCCCGGTTGTTGGCTCATCAAAAACATATACGCTGCCTTTATTATTCAGATAAGACGCCAGTTTCAGTCGTTGGCATTCGCCCCCGGACAGATGATCAAGCGATTCACCGAGGCGCATATAACCCAAGCCAACATTGCGGATATTTTCTAATATTGGCCGAATCTGGCTGTCCCCGGCAAAAAAATCTGCTGCTTGCTCAACCCGCATATTCATAAGTTCTACAATCGTTTTTCCCCGATAGGTATAACGCAACGTGTTTTGGTTGAATTTTTGCCCCTGACAGGCTTCGCAAGGTAAAGAGATTGAATCCATAAAGGCTAAATCGGTTTCAATCACGCCTAATCCTTTACATTCCGGGCATCCGCCTTTGGCATTGGGTGAAAACCACGATTTATCCACCTTATTTGCCAATGCAAAACGCTCCCGGAGAGTGTCAAAAACACCGCTCCATGAGGCAATATGAGAACGTTTCGAGGTATGAATCGGTTTCTGGTCGATAACCACCGCATTGTTACATTGTGGAACAACTTCACCCATGATTAAGGAGCTTTTGCCAGAACCTGCCACGCCACTGACCACCAGCATGACTCCCAGCGGAATGTCGATAGAAACCCGTTTAAGGTTGTGCCTCGTTGCGTTTCTGACAGAAAGGAAAGCTCGCGGCTTTTTGGGTTCGCGATTAAGAAAAGTTGTTTGCGACAGATATTTTCCGGTTGATGTCGCGGATGCACGTAATCCGTTCAAATCGCCCTGATAAGTGATCGTTCCACCTTTATCACCTGCGCCGGGGCCTAAATCAATGACATGATCAGCGATGTTAATGACATCCGAGTCGTGTTCAACCATCAGAATGGTGTTGCCCTTATCACGCAATTGCTGGATTAACCGATTTAATTTCATGATATCTGCCGGATGTAACCCGGTACTGGGTTCATCAATGATATAGGTCATACCGGTGAGACTGCTGCCTAAGTGCCTCACCATCTTTAACCGCTGCGATTCGCCACCTGATAAGGTTGTCGTCGGACGGTTCAGATTCAGATACCCCAGACCGATAGAGCACATCGAAGCCAAACGCTCTTTTAAGGTATTAATCAACGGAGCCACCGAAGCGTCATGTAATGTCGTGATAAATTGCGCCAACTCAACAATCGGCATATCGACGCAATCGCCAATACTTTTGCCCTGAATTAAACATGACAGGATCTGTTTATTCAGCCGCTGGCCGTGGCAAATCGGACACTGCTGCATGGTCACGATATTCCGAAATGTGTCGTTTTTATCCTCTTTGTTGTCTTTCACCAGATAACTACGGGTGAATCTGGGAATAATGCCTTCAAATAGGGCGGATTTAGGCCATTCGGGAGAGGGTTTTTTCGGCGCGATATTATCGCCATACAGTAAAAGTTGGCGTTCTTCCGCAGTGTAATCGGCAATTTTTTTATCGTTATCAAACAGGCCAGAATGAGCATATCGACGCCAGCGCCAGGTTTCCGGCTTAAACGTAGGATATTCAATTGCACCTTCATTCAACGATTTATTTTCGTTGACCAGTTTTTTGATATCTATCGTACTGGCAACGCCCAACCCTTCACAATTGGGGCACATTCCTGAGGGATGATTGAAAGAGAAGATATTGGAATATCCGACAAACGGTACACCGGTACGGGAAAATAACAGCCGCAGCAAAGTGTAAATATCCGATGCCGTTCCCACCGTCGAACGAATATTTTCACCAATACGCTTTTGGTTAATGATAATTGCGGTCGTGAGATTATAGATTTCATCGACCTCTGGCTGACCATAATGCGGTAGCCGATGACGGATATAAGGCGGAAAAGTATCATTGAGTTGTCGTTGAGATTCCGCCGCAATAGTGCCAAATACCAATGAGCTTTTACCAGAACCAGAAACACCGGTGAAAACCGTGATGGCATTTTTAGGAATGGATAAATCAATTCCTTGAAGATTGTTTTGCCTTGCGCCACGGATTTCAATCGTGTTTTGTTGGAGGGTTGTCACGTTATTTATCTCCTTACACGGACTAATACCAAGGATAAAAGCGTGATAATTCCACATCCCATTAATACAACAGAGACAGGAAATAGAGATACCGATTTACCAAGACCGGTTAAAAATGCTGTCAAAGAAGCAACGCCAAACTGAAGAGCACCAAGTAGAGCTGAGCCTGCGCCTTTTACATCAGGAACTGCACTTAATGCCAGACTCGCGGCATTGCCAAAAACCAGCGCCATAGTAAACATCAGCAGCATGAAAATAGCCGTCGTTAACTCAAGCTGATAAACACTGAGATAATTTACTATCAGCAATAAACCGGCTAAGGCAAAAGTGGTGATAACACCGATCATAACCAGCATTTTAGCGCCGATTTTCTCCACCCACCGGGCGCTCAGAATACTGCTGACCATCATAATGCCGGCATTAATCGCAAACACAACGGAGAACCAGCCCGGTGTGAACTTAAACAGAGATTGGTAGATAAAAGGAGATGCTGAAATATAGGCAAACAGTGCGCCAAAGGTGGCGGAGAATACTAATGTATATCCCATATAGATTCTATTTTGGAACAGTTTGAAAAATGGCTTAATTACATGGTTCTTCGCCCCGTTATATGTTGATTTATTGGGTAAACTTTCCGGTACATAAATGAACGTTAAAAAGGTGAGTATCAGTGAAATCACCGTCAAAAAAATAAATACTGTCGGCCACGGAAAGTGTGCCGCAACCCCTCCCAGCAATGGCGCAACTATCGGCGCTATACCTTGTATCGCCAGTATTAGGTTGAAATAGTAGGCGGCTTTGTTACCAAAACTAAGGTCAGAAACAATGGCTCTAGTCAGGACAATACCTGCTGCACCACCAGCCCCCTGAAAGAAACGGCTAATAATTAACATTTCAATACTTGGAGCAAATGCACAAGCAATGGACGCCACCGTCAGCAAAACCATACCACCTAACAACAGTTTCCTTCTGCCAATCACATCAGACCACGGGCCAATAATGAGTTGCCCAAGTGCAAGCCCTATCATGAATGATGTCAGGCTTAACTGAATACCTGCCTGAGAGGTGATTAATGCGTGTGACATGGCAGGAAACAAAGGAAGATACATGTCAGTAGAAAGTGCGCCAATAGCACTTAACATGCCAAGAACTAAAACAAGTTTAAAACCCAGCGCACCTTTTTGGTCAGGTGAAACGATCATATCTAACTGATTGTCATTTAATATATTCCCTGTGTTTTTCACTGTCATTCATCCCATATCATGAATAGATTGCGAGACTATAGCACCAGCGAAATATGATTACCAATATGAAATCATATTTCTTATTCGCTTGATTGAATACCGTCTCATTGATGATGTTGAGTTTTCTGCGGATCAACAAAGCCAATACAGACAGTTTCAGGATCTGCGCCCGGCTGCGCTTGGAATGTAAAGGCTTCTTTATGGCTGACCGTTAATCCCGGCCAAGCTGCCAACATGGGTTGGAAATGTTCCTTTTGACAACTTGTTCCTCTTTCTCCCACCAGCAATGCACCATACTCCACAATATCGCTCTCTTTAATATGGCGGTTATAAATATTGGGAGGCGCACCGTCGCCTATTTCCCACGGCTGGATGGTCTGTGGACGATAATGGCTATAAAACGTCAGCCATTGATGCAGATATTCACCGCCAACATAACGTAATGGTGTTGAATAACGTTCACTCCAGCGCTGATCAAGTTGGCGAGTAAACACGTTTATTCCGACGAATTTTTCCCCAGCTCCACGGACATTCGCCAGCATCACGGCGGCATAGCCGATAAGCATCAGGACACCGAATACGGCCAGAACGCGTAATGTTCCCAATAAAGATTTGCGCGGAGGCAGCGTGATTGAGCCTACCAGCAACGCAGGTGCAACTGCACTGAAAGGTTGCAGCCATTCGGTAATGCGTCCGCCAAGATTGAAAGAGAACCAGCCATAAATAATCAGCAAGGGCAAAAGAATAACGATATTCATCAGCTTGTTGGATTGTTTCTGCGGCCAGCCGATTCTTCCGCCTGACAGATAAATAATTATTCCGACAATAATAAGAGGATAAAACACGGAAAGTACCGCGAGTGTGGTATGCAGATTAAACCCTCGCTCAATTTGAGAATCCACCCACTTAAAAGCGGCAAAATCGTTATGTACCAGCCACCAAATGTTGGGAGTCACCAACAAAAACCACAAGGCAATAGCAAGATAAAACACCGGTTCCCGATAATGGCGACGGACTTTAGCCACAAACAGGGACAGCAGAAAAACTGAACCGACAATCGCCAGTGAAGAGTATTTCGCCATTGTCGCCAGACCAATCGCCAACGCAAAAGCCAGCCACCATTTCGGATGGTCATCAATGGCTTTGAGGAAAAACAACAGTGCCCACGGCCACAACATGACCAACAGGTAATTATCATTGTAAGGAATAATATCGAAATTAATAATGCCTGATAAATTGAGGCTCAGTATCGCAAGCCAGGCCAATTCAACTTTGTCGGTTAACCGGAAAGCCAGTTGCCAGACGCCAAACATCCCGATGGCAATGGCGATAAAGTGAGTGAAATACCAGTAGAAGCTGAGCGAAATCGCCTTGATAGCGATAACCGGCAACATCATGCTACCGACCAGCCACGGATTTTTCGGCGAACCCCACTCTCCGTTTATCCCCCAATTTAAGGCTTCTACCGCATCATACGGCACCGTCGGATCAAGTGAATAACTGGTCGCTATCCATAATATCGCATAGCCAAAACACCACAGGTACAACGGCATACGATGAGCAGTGTCAAAGAAACGCATAGTCATTATTGTTTATAGTATTTGAGTTAAGGTGCCTCAATACTAGTCGAAATTAAAATGACATTGGATGTTATAAGTGGATTCTGTTAGATTCCGCCGAAAATACCTTGATAACGCGAGTTGAGTCACAACCATGAACCAGTTAAAGAAAAGAACCCCGGCAAAAGCCTCAGCGGGTAAAGCAGGCTACGCGGGCAAACCGAAACAGAAAAGAAAAAGCCGCGAAGAGTTGAACGCGGAAGGGCGTGAACGCAAACGGCAGAAAAAACATCGCGGTAACCCATCTGGCAGCCGTCATCAGGATGAAAACAGTGCTAAAAAACAGCGCGGAGGCAAAAAAGAGCTGGATCCTCGCGTCGGCAGTAAAGTTCCGGTTCCTTTGATTGCCGGTACAAAAGCAGACATCAAAACGGTCACTGAAACACCAAAAACCATGCAGGCTCCTCGTTTGTCACCAAAAGAAGAGCTGGAAATGCTGGAAAATGACGATCGTCTGGACGAGCTGCTGGCGCGTGTTGAGCAGGGCGAAAAACTCTCGAAAGAAGAGAATCTCTACGTTGATACTATGCTTGATCGCATTGATGCCCTGATGGAAGAGCTGGGAATTGAGCTGACAGACGAAGACAGCGAAGAAGAAGAGAAGAAAGAAGATATTATGCAGTTGCTAAAGGGCAAGTAATTTGCCTTCGCCGTGTTTTTAAAAAACAGAGTGCCCAATGATGAGCAGTATAACCATACAGCATAACCATATTGTTAATATGGTATTTATTGCGGTTATTGGGTAAACTTGGCGACGATTTGATGAGCCGGAACAGCGGAAGGAATAAGCATGTCAGAGCAAACCATTATCTGGGATCTGCCATTGATCCAGAAATACAATTATTCAGGGCCTCGCTATACTTCATATCCCACAGCATTAGAATTTAACCAGCAGTACGATAATACTGCGTTTGCGCAGGCCGCTATACGTTACCCTGACCGCCCGCTTTCCCTCTATATCCATATCCCGTTCTGCCACAAACTTTGTTATTTCTGTGGCTGCAATAAACTGGTTACCCGGCAGAAACATAAAGCTGACGAATACCTGAATGTGCTGGAACGCGAAATCGCAGAACGGGCAAAATTATTTGCCCGGCGGCATGTCAGCCAGATGCACTGGGGCGGCGGCACGCCAACCTATCTGGATAAAGCGCAAATCAGCCGGTTAATGTCGATATTACGCCGCCATTTCCATTTTCTGCCCGATGCCGAACTTTCCATTGAGATTGATCCGCGTGAAATTGAGCTGGATGTGATTGACCATCTGCGCCATGAAGGTTTTAACCGCCTGAGTATGGGCGTGCAGGATTTCAACAAGGAAGTTCAGCAGCTGGTCAACCGCGAACAGGACGAAAATTTTATCTTCGGACTGGTCAAACGGGCGCGGAAAACCGGTTTTAGTTCGACCAGTATCGATTTGATTTATGGCCTGCCGAAACAGACCGCCGAAAGTTTTGCTTTTACCCTGCAACGTGTGCTGGCGTTATCGCCTGATCGCCTGAGTGTGTTCAATTATGCGCATATGCCGACTTTATTTGCGGCACAGCGTAAAATTAAAGAGGCTGATTTACCCAGCGCAGCGCAGAAGCTGGATATTTTGCAGCAAACTATTGCGACACTGACGGGCAACGGCTATCAGTTTATCGGCATGGATCACTTCGCCCGTCCTGATGATGAGCTGGCGATTGCTCAGCGAAAAGGCATCCTGCACCGTAATTTTCAGGGCTACACCACACAAGCGGAGTGTGACTTATTGGGCATGGGAGTTTCTGCCATCAGTATGTTGGGCGATAGTTATGCGCAGAACCAGAAAGATCTCAAAACCTATTATGCCGAAGTCGAAACGCACGGAAATGCGTTATGGCGCGGTTTAGTGCTCACACAGGATGATTGTATTCGCCGTGACGTGATTAAGGCGCTGATTTGTAACTTCCGGCTGAATTTTGCCGAGATTGCGCAACATTATGCCGTGAACTTCGTGGATTATTTTGCGGAAGATTTGCAATTATTGGCACCATTGGCAGAAGACGGTCTGGTGGAGATCACCGAAACCGCGATTCAGGTATCCCCAAAAGGGCGTTTGCTAATCCGCAATATCTGCATGTGTTTTGATAGTTATCTGCGCACTCAGATGCGCCAGAGGCAGTTTTCACGGGTGATATGAATCACCCAAATTCTTTCAATTTCCGTGTAATCGTATTCCTTCCCCAACCAAGCAAACGGGCGGCTTCCTGTTTATGTCCATTGGTATGGGCCAGTGCGCAGTTCAGTAAAGTTCGCTCTAATAGTGGCAACGCATCGGAAAGCAGGTCGGTACAGCCGTTTTGTAAGGCATTTTTTGCCCATGCTGCCAATTGCTGTGACCACTCTTCCGGTGATGATGATTGGAAAACAGAAATCTTATCGATGTGTTCGCCTGATTGATGCTCAATCAAATCTGCCGGTAAATCCCGTGGCAGAATTTCCTTGCTGGCCGCCATTACCGTCAGCCAACGACACACGTTCTCCAGTTGACGCACGTTTCCTGACCATGACAGGTTCATCAGCGCTTTTTCGGTCTCAGGATGTAACTCTTTGGCTTCAACACCCAGTTCTTTTGCCGTCTGCTGCAAAAAATGTTGCGCCAGACGAGGAATATCTTCTGCACGATCCCGCAACGGCGGCAACTGCATACGAATGACATTCAGCCGATGATAAAGGTCTTCGCGGAATTTGCCCTCTTTTACCCGCTGCTCAAGGTTCTGGTGCGTCGCGGCGATAATGCGCACATCCACTTTTACCGGGGCATAGCCACCCACCCGATAAAACTGCCCTTCTGCCAGAACCCGCAACAGGCGTGTTTGGATATCCAGCGGCATATCGCCGATTTCATCCAGAAACAGCGAACCGCCATTGGCTTGTTCGAAACGCCCGTGTCGCACCTGATTAGCACCGGTGAAAGCGCCTTTCTCATGACCGAATAACTCTGACTCAATGAGATCTTTCGGGATCGCCGCCATATTCAGTGCAATAAAAGGTGTGGCAGATCTTGGGCTGTGGCGATGCAGGGCCTGCGCCACCAGCTCTTTTCCGGTTCCTGATTCACCATTGATTAACACGCTGATAGAAGAGCGGGACAGCCGTCCGATAATCCGGTAAACCTCCTGCATAGCCGGCGCTTCTCCGATCATTTCAGACACCGATGGCGTGATTTTCGGATTGTGGGAGGTGTGCTGCTGTTCACGGTAATGCTGTTCGCGATAAAAAACCAAGGCGCGTTCAACCAACGCGACGGTTTCATCAATATCGAAAGGTTTCGGCAGATAATCAAATGCACCGTGCTGATAGGCACTGACAGCAGCATCCAAATCGGAATGGGCGGTCATAATGATGACCGGAAGTTGCGGGCTCACCTGTTTGACCCGATTGAGTAAACTCAGCCCATCCAGCCCCGGCATACGGATATCCGAGAGCAAAACTTCAGGCTGATCTTGCGCTTCAGGATTATCTTTCGCTTCGGCATTAACTTTTGCCAGCGCAGCCAGAACAGCATCGGCATTCTCAAAACTGATACATTCCATGCCTGCGCTTTTCAGCGCCCGTTCAAGTACCCAACGGATAGAACTGTCGTCATCAACGATCCAGATTTTTCCTCGCTGCATGGTCTCTCCTATTTCTTGATCGGCAGGTAAATGGAAAATGCCGTATGCCCCGGCCAACTGGTAAATTCAATTTTCCCGGCATGTTGGTCGATCAGGTTGCGGGCGATAGATAACCCAAGCCCGGTGCCGCCCTCATGCCCACTCACCATGGGGTAGAATAGCGTGTCCTGAATATTGGGCGGAATGCCCGGCCCGTTATCTTCAATATCAATTCGGGCGGCTAAACGGTAACGCTCACCGTGTAAGGTAACTTGGAACGCTGTCCGGGTGCGCAGGGTAATAGTGCCACCGTTGTCACCCAATGCCCGTAACGCGTTGCGGGTGATGTTCAGCAACACCTGTTCAATCTGGTCAGGATAATGAGACAACTCCGGCAAGCTGGGATCATAATCCTTGATCAAACTGACATTGGCCGCCATTTCCAATGAGACAAGCTGATAAACCCGCTCCACCACATGATGGATGCTCTGGCTAATCTGCGCGCCCGGATGTTGCGGCCCCAATAACCGATCCACCAGTGTGCGCAGCCTGTCCGCCTGCTCAATAATGACCTGAGTATATTCGTTCAGGGAGGGATCCGGCAGGGCTTTCGCCAGTAATTGCGCAGCGCCTCGCAATCCTCCCAACGGATTTTTGATTTCATGTGCCAGCCCCCGAACCAACTCCCTCGCAGCCGCCTGCTGTGCCTGTTGTACCTGCTCTTGGCTTAAACGACGCTGACTATCCATAGGAGCGAGTTCCAGCAGAATAAACTGTTCGGAAATCGGTTGGGCACTGAGCGACATAACATGTGAGTGATTATTAATCACCAAGATCACTTCATTATCGGTAAAACTGTGTCCATCAATCAGGCTGGAGCGCATAAATTCCGTATCCAGCGAGATATAGCTGAACAGTACCGGAAGCGGCGTGCCGAATAGTTTACGGGTACTTTGTGCCAGAAGCTGCATGGCAGAATGGTTGGCATAGTGGATAATTAGCTCGTTATCCAATACCAAGACGCTGTTTATCAGGGAATCAAGAAGCAGTTCTGTTGTGGGGATATTTTCTTTAGAAAAACCCGCTTTGGGAAAATCAGCCATTTGCCATCCAACCTTTGCACGATTTTATTGCACTATTTTGGTGCATTGTACCTTATTCGATCACAAATTTATCCCCCGCGCTTTTCAAAGAGAAAAGAACCCATCCGAAGATGGGCTAAAAGGTTCACGGCAACAAAGCAAGTCTGTGCTGATAAAACAAGTCTGTGCTAAATAAAACAAGTCCACGGCAATCAAATATGGGCTGTTAAGCGTTACACGCTGTAATACAGTTCAAACTCCAACGGATGTGGCGTCATACGAACCCGCTCAATTTCTTCCTTCAATACACCGATATAAGCATCAATGGCCTCATCAGTGAAAACACCGCCGCGCGTCAGGAATTCACGGTCTGCATCCAGCGCAGCCAGAGCATCTTCCAGAGAAGAAGCGACAGTTGGGATCTCCTGCGCTTCTTCAGCAGGCAGATCGTACAGGTTTTTGTCCATCGCATCGCCCGGATGGATTTTGTTGATAATTCCATCAAGACCGGCCATCAGCAACGCGGCAAAAGACAAGTAAGGGTTTGCTGCCGGATCAGGGAAACGGACTTCAATCCGGCGGGCTTTACTGCTGGCGACCACCGGAATGCGGATAGACGCGGAGCGGTTACGGGCGGAATAGGCCAACATGACCGGCGCTTCAAAACCGGGAACCAGACGTTTATACGAGTTGGTGGTCGGGTTGGTAAACGCATTCAGGGCGCGGGCGTGTTTGATAACACCGCCGATATAGTAAAGCGCCAGTTCTGACAGGCCGCCGTATTTGTCACCGGCAAACAGGTTCACGCCATTTTTGGACAGTGACATATGGCAGTGCATCCCGGAACCGTTATCGCCTACCAGCGGTTTTGGCATAAATGTGGCGGTCTTGCCAAAATTGTGGGCGACATTATGGACGACATACTTGTAAATCTGCGTTTCATCCGCTTTTTTGGTCATGGTATTGAAACGGGTTGCGATTTCATTCTGGCCTGCTGTCGCCACTTCATGGTGGTGCGCTTCCACAACCAGCCCCATTTGTTCCATGGTCAGACACATGGCTGAGCGCAAATCCTGAGAAGAATCGACTGGCGGCACCGGGAAGTAGCCACCCTTAACGCCGGGGCGATGGCCTTTGTTGCCACCTTCATATTTTGTGCCGCTGTTCCATGCCGC
The DNA here is from genome assembly GCA_031253755.1 of Enterobacteriaceae bacterium. Classification (GTDB taxonomy): domain Bacteria; phylum Pseudomonadota; class Gammaproteobacteria; order Enterobacterales; family Enterobacteriaceae; genus Xenorhabdus. Next base: position 38,801 of record JAIRVT010000032.1, on the reverse strand, counting down.
TTCAGTATCATCAATATGATAGTAAGAACCGGCAATGGAGCTGCCAAAACGGATATCATCGAACAGGAAGAATTCAGGTTCTGGCCCAAACAGAACGGTATCCGCGATATCGCTCGCACGCAGGAAATCTTCGGCCCGTTTTGCGATAGAACGCGGGTCACGGCTATAGCCCTGCATAGTGCCGGGTTCCAGAATATCGCAGCGAATAATCAGCGTGGCATCATCAAAGAAAGGATCAAGCATGGCAGTGGTGGTATCCGGCATCAATACCATGTCGGATTCATTAATGCCTTTCCAGCCTTTGATAGATGAACCGTCAAACATTTTGCCATCTTCGAAGAAATCTTCATCAACCTGATGGGCAGGAATAGTGATGTGCTGTTCTTTACCTTTCGTATCAGTAAAACGTAAATCAATAAATTTCACCTGATGCTCTTCAATCATGGACAAGACATGTTCAACGGACATATTGAGTTCTCCTGGTTTTTCTTTATTGCAATTTTTAATGCTCAAACGATGATGCAAATCTATTTTAAAAGCTGTTGTGAAGGTCTATAGCGAAAAGCGTGCCAACTTTTATAATCCCTTGAATTTCAGGATATGTGTGTAGATCCCAAAAGCGGGTAAAAGGTAAAGGACGTTTTTAAGCCAAATTCTTAAGATAATATGCACTAAATTAGTGCAAAACCCGTTTCAATGCACTTTCATGGTGAATTACTTTTGCCTTTATGCCTTCGTACAATTAAATGACACAATGTCTTCCATCATGCTCTGTCATCATAACCATGACTCCCATAACCATGACATTCATCGTCATTAAACAAGAGCAGTAGTGATTATTATTATGCCAAACTATTAGGCTACAACTGATTTATACGCCAAAAACGTTAAATTCCGAAAGTGATACATCTCACATTTATTTCACTCTGTAGTCAGAACGTGTAAAATAGCACCATATTTGTGTTAGATGAGAGTCGCATCGCGCCAGCCATGTTATCCCCATTTAATATTTCCTCAAATAGCTAAAACGGTAAAAATACTTGTCAATTAATAACTTAAGAAACATTGCCATTATCGCCCACGTTGACCATGGCAAAACGACACTGGTTGATAAACTCCTACAACAATCCGGTACATTTGGTGAGCGTGCAGCAGCAACTGAGCGCGTAATGGATTCCAATGACCTGGAAAAAGAACGCGGTATCACCATTCTTGCAAAAAACACCGCCATTAAATGGAATGACTACCGTATCAATATCGTAGATACCCCAGGGCACGCCGACTTCGGTGGCGAAGTAGAGCGCGTGATGTCGATGGTTGACAGTGTTTTGCTGTTGGTCGATGCGATGGATGGCCCGATGCCACAAACTCGTTTCGTGACCCAGAAAGCTTTCGCTCATGGTTTAAAGCCAATCGTGGTTATCAATAAAGTTGACCGTCCCGGCGCACGTCCTGACTGGGTGGTGGATCAGGTATTCGACCTGTTCGTTAACCTCGGCGCAACGGATGAACAACTGGATTTCCCTATCGTCTATGCTTCTGCACTGATGGGTATTGCCGGTAACGACCACACTGATATGGCAGAAGACATGACTCCGCTGTATCAGGCCATTGTTGACCATGTTGAACCGCCTAAAGTAGATCTGGATGGCCCGTTCCAGATGCAGATTTCACAGCTGGATTACAACAACTACGTCGGTGTTATCGGCATCGGTCGTATCAAACGCGGTGTGGTAAAACCAAACCAGAATATCACGCTGATTGACAGCGAAGGTAAAACCCGCAACGGTAAAGTCGGTAAAGTTTTCAGCCACTTGGGTCTGGAGCGTATCGAAACTGAGCAAGCGGAAGCCGGCGACATCATCGCTATTACCGGTTTGGGTGACCTGAACATCTCTGACACCCTGTGCGAAGTCAATGCCGTTGAAGCGCTGCCAGCACTGGCGGTTGATGAGCCGACAGTCAGCATGTATTTCTGTGTTAATACCTCTCCTTTCTGTGGCCGTGAAGGCAAATATGTCACCTCACGCCAGATCCTTGATCGCCTGAAGAAAGAACTGGTTCACAACGTGGCCCTGCGTGTTGAAGAAACCGAAGATCCAGATGCTTTCCGTGTATCCGGTCGTGGTGAATTGCACCTTTCCGTTCTGATTGAAAATATGCGTCGTGAAGGTTTCGAACTGGCGGTTTCCCGTCCGAAAGTTATTTTCCGTGACATTGACGGCCGTAAACAAGAACCTTTCGAGCAGGTGACTCTGGATATCGAAGAGCAGCATCAGGGCGATGTGATGCAGGCGCTGGGTGAACGTAAAGGCGATATGCGCGATATGCTGCCAGATGGCAAAGGTCGTGTGCGTCTGGATTATGTGATCCCAAGCCGTGGTCTGATTGGCTTCCGTACTGAATTTATGACCATGACTTCCGGTACTGGCCTGCTGTACGCAACATTCAGCCACTATGATGACGTTCGTGCAGGTGAAATTGGTCGCCGCCTGAACGGTGTACTGATTTCTAACGGTCAGGGTAAAGCGGTTGCTTATGCGCTGTATAGCCTGCAAGAGCGCGGTAAACTGTTCCTCGGTCATGGTACGGAAGTTTATGAAGGCCAGATCATCGGTATTCATTCCCGTTCCAACGATTTGACGGTTAACTGTCTGACCGGTAAGAAACTGACTAACATGCGTGCATCCGGTACTGATGAGGCGACAACACTGACTCCGCACATCAAGAAAACACTGGAACAAGCGCTGGAGTTTATCGATGATGACGAACTGGTTGAAGTAACGCCACAGTCCATTCGTCTGCGTAAACGCCACCTGACTGAAAATGATCGTCGCCGCGCAAACCGCGGTAAAGAGTAATTTTTAGCGGCTTAGGGTGCTTCGGCACCCTGAGTTCTGTTCTTTTCATTGTTCAAACTGCGTTCAAATTGCTTCTTTATTGAGCCACGCGCAATCCATAGGGTATATAATATCTTCTGGGCGAGCTCTTTCCTCGGCTCTTTTCCCCTAATAAACTGTCTATATTGTGATTCAGCGATCTGTTACAACCTTTTCAATATAGGTTGGTCAAATTGTGATTTGTTTTTCGCTTTTTTCTTGCTGAAAGTATGATAAAACGACAAAACAACATGCACCAGTCAGGAGAGATTATGCTGTATATTTTCGATATGGGTAACGTGATTATTGATATTGATTTTAAAAGAGTACTGGCTGTCTGGAGTAATTTGAGCGGGACGCCATTGGCAAATTTGACCACAAAATTTCCCATTATTGGCGAGACGTTTGAAAAACATGAATGTGGGCAAATCACGGATACAGAATTCGCCGAAATACTATGCGATGAATTAGAAATTTCTCTCAGCTTTGAACAATTCACTGAAGGCTGGAATGCCCTGTTTATCGGTGTCAGGCAGGAAGTTATTGCACTGATGAATAAACTGCGTGAGCAGGGACATCGAGTCGTAGTGTTATCCAACACAAACCATCTGCATTTTCAGTATTGGCCAAAGCATTATCCTGAAATCATAGCATCAGTAGATTCCCTTTATCTGTCTCATGATTTAGGAATGCGTAAACCGAGCCTGAACCTCTTCAAGCATGTTATTGAAACCGAAGGTGTCACTGCTGATCAGGCGATTTTTTTTGATGACCTCTGGGAACATGTTGATGCTGCCAAAAAAGTAGGCATCAATGCGATTCACGTAGCCAACAAAAATGTGATCCCTGATTATTTTAAAACCCACGGTTTCTCACTGTCCGCAGTAACATGATCCTTTCATAAAACTGTTTTTATGTAGCCGGTTCAGATAATTATCAATACGTTTTCAATGGGGTAGAAACACTCTGCCCCTGTAAACCCTACCTATATGGATCATAAATAAGCAAAATGATTGCACTAATTCAGCGCGTAACACAGGCAAAAGTGGTTGTTGATAACCAAAATATGGGTGAAATTGAACAGGGATTACTCGTTTTTCTCGGTGTTGAAAAAGACGATGACCAACAAAAAGCACAACGTTTGTGCGAAAAAGTTATGGGATATCGTGTTTTCAGCGATGAGCAGGGAAAAATGAACCTGAATGTGCAGCAAGCCAATGGAAGTTTGCTGGTTATTTCGCAATTTACGCTGGCGGCCGACACCCAAAAAGGCTTAAGACCGGGTTTTTCTGGCGGAGCTGAACCGCAAAAAGCAGATAAACTTTATCGCTATTTTGTTGAACAGTGCCACGCAACTGGTGTAAAAACAGAAACGGGGCAATTTGCGGCAGATATGAAAGTCAGCCTGACAAATGATGGGCCTGTGACTTTCTGGTTGCAGGTATGATGTAAAAAAGAAGAGGCCGTTTCTATGTATCACCTCAGAGTACCTCAAACTGAACAAGAGCTGGAAATTTACTACCAATTTCGTTGGGAGATGCTGCGTAAGCCCCTTCACCAGCCTATCGGCTCAGAAAAGGACGGTTATGACTCAATGGCCCATCATCAAATGGTGGTGGACGAAAAAGGTAAACCGGTTGCTGTCGGGCGTTTATATATCAATGCCGACAGTGAAGGTGCTATCCGTTTTCTGGCTGTTGATCCTAATGAACAGCAGAAAGGATTAGGCACGTTGATTGCGATGGCGCTGGAGTCTGTTGCCAGACAGGAAGGCGTGAAGCGGATTGTATGCAGCGCGCGCGAAGACGCCGTTAATTTCTTTGATAAATTGGGATTTCAAAATCGTGGCCTGATTAATGGCGCTAAGACATCGCCCATTAACCACTATTTGATGATCAAGCCCATCATGAGCCTTGATGATATTCTGCACCGCCCGGACTGGTGCGCAGAATTGCAGCAGGCATGGTACAAACATATTCCCTTGAGTGAAAAAATGGGTGTACGGATTACCCAGTACACAGGGCAACGCTTTATTACCACTATGCCGCAGGCTGGCAACCAGAATCCTCACCAAACTATTTTTGCCGGTAGTTTGTTCTCCCAATCCACATTAACCGCCTGGGGATTAATTTGGCTGTTATTGCAAGAACGTCAGTTAGGAGGCGATATTATTCTGGTTGATGCCAATATCCGTTACCATAAACCGATTACGGGTCGCCCGAATGCCATTGCTGACCTCAATAACATGAGTGGTGATTTGGCCCGTCTCGCGCGCGGCAACAAAGCACGAGTCAAATTGGAAGTACAGGTAGGCGATGAACAGGGCGTAGGAAGTGTGTTCACGGGCACCTATATCGTATTACCGGCAGAACAGCACGCGACAAGTTCTGTGACGGCAAATCCCGTAACTACAAAGCCTGCTACAAATTGATTTGCTATATCCGTCTTCTTTCAAAGTATCTCTTTGCTGGCTGCTCTCGCTCGCCCCAGCCGCCATTTTTATAACCATACGGTATCTATGCTCAGAGGATTATGAGAGGCTTCCTGCCTCTCACCGAAAGTCAGCCTACGGCTCACTACTGTTCAAATTCGTTCCCGACGAATTTGCCACTCACTTGCCATCGCGATGCAGTTCGAAATCCATAGGGTATATAACCTGAGATCTGAAGCCTGATTTTTGATACCTGACTATAGCCTGATGGAAGTGCAGGTTTTATCTTGATCTTTAACAGACTTTTCTGTGGCTGAGTTATCTGTGGCTGAACTCTCTGTACGGTCTTTTGTTGATCGTTCAGCCTCAAATTGCCCGGAAGGGCAACTGTCTGTCGAGATCATTCCGTGCTCAATGGACTGCGATTCTTTTTGAGGTGATTTATCTCCAGCAACGCGCTCTTCGGCTGTTAATGTGCCGCTGATGGTATTTTTAATATTATCAGCGGAAAGAGAACCGGTGATATCCAGTGAAAAACTGCCATTTCCGTGGATATTAAGTGGCTTCCAGCCCCATTGTGGCAGAATATTCAGGCTCACATTCATTCCCTTGAAGCCAAGCTGAAAAGGCTTTTGGGGTGTCAGTTGTTCAACAAAACCACTAAATTGCAGTAAACCATCACCCGTGAACGTGTTCATTTTATCAATCACAATCTTGCTGTCCGTCGCATGCAATTGCAGATAAGGACGAGTGACCTCAATTTTATTGAATGTACCACTGGCGGCCTGTAACGATGCCTGCCCATTCCATAACCCCCAATGACCATTTTTCAGGATATCCATGGTATCGATATGGCCTGATAGTGTGGTGAGCTGAAAGGGAAAATCAGGATGAGTATCAATCAGAAGTGTATTGTTGATACTGGCATTATTGATTTTCAGTGCCGAAATCCATGCTGGTGCAGGGCTTTTGATAGTGTTGCGCCATGCTGTGGGTAAGGCGTATACCAGACCGGTGACTGAGCTATCATTCAGGGTTAACAGACGATTTCGTCGATCCCATTGCGCTTTAATATTGAATAACCCTTTCTGGTAATGGGTTGTCAGATTGGCGATGGTAAAAATATCACCAGAAAAACGGAATTGCCCCAATATATCGCTGAATTGCGCTTCGTTGAAACTCATATTCATGGCGTTAAAATCGAGTAATCCGTCTTCTGCCTGCCACTGACCGTTAACCAAACCCAGCCCTTTGATACTGGTATTAAGGTAATCGGCAGACCAATTTTTCCCTTGTAGCTTAGCGTTAGTCAAATTGAAATCTTTAATATGAATGGCCGGAAGATGGCGGACTTCTTCTGCCAAGGCAGCGAGCGTCATGGGAGATTGCCAGCGTATGTCATTGATCAAGATATGATCCCAGTTCCAACCGCCATCTGTTGACTGTTGCCCATTCCCGGAGATGGAACCGTGTAGAAACTCAGCGCCGAATGAATTGATAACAAAGTTGTTATCCTGATAGCTGCCCTGCATAACGACCTTATCAAACGGAATTCCATCTATACTGACGGAACTGGCACTGAACTGGTATTGTCCTGAACCTAAAAGCGCATGGGCATCAGGTTTCCACGGGGTAATACCGCCAACAATATTTTTCCCCTGAATTTTCATATGAGGCGTAATTAACTGAACATCAATTTTATCCAGTTGCAAAATATCGGCTTGCAAAGCCAGAGCAAATTGATGACCGGAAAGTGTTAACCTGCCATCCTGTAGTGTCAGTTTATGCAGATGCGTGAATGCCGACAGAGATTGCCACTTAAAATCCAGATCCACCGTATTGGCATTGAGTGAAAACGCACTTTGCTTGTCACTGATACTTGCGTTGTTGAGTATCAAAACCATAGGCCGGAGCCAGCTATGCTCAATACTTTCAATACTGACCTGATAATGGCCTTGCTGACTAAACCATTGGCTTATTTTTTTGGCGCCCCAATGTGTCTGGACTGCGGTATAGGCAACGATCATTACCAGAATCAGCATTAGCAGTAGAATAGCAAGGCATCTCCCTACCCATTTCATGATCTCACCTCATTAAATTCTGACCGAAAAAGAAGCCCTGTTATGCCGTAAAAGCATGTGTTACTCAATAGTTGAAACTGAAAAAGCCTTAGTTTCATGATTTGCAGAAAGGTATTGCGAAGGAGTACGCAAAATCCTTACTACAAAAGCACGGGCAACAACTTCCTATCAAAAGAAACCGTAATGCAACACCGGGAGATTAAAACTGATTGGTTTTCTTGCTGTTATAGTGAGATCGGATAATATTTAAAAGAAGATGATAGTAAAAACATTATCAGCAAATGCAAAATGTTAGCGAATTGATCTCGCCGTGATGGGAGATTTCTAATAAAAAATACACATGTTATTGATCTGGATTAAAAGCAACCGGTTGCTAAAAATTTCGGTTATCGTTTTTAACTCTATTTCGTCACACTTTTAAATGTTTTAACTTGTGTTTATCAGTAATTTTTTTTCTAATCCAGCCTTACCTGCTTTTGGCGTTTTTTACAGGATGATGATAACGTCGCTTTGAATTTACATAATATTAACAAATAGATGGGGTACTTAGATGTATCATCTGGATATTTATGGCACGCTAGTTGCGGCTACACTGGTTTTGCTATTGGGAAGAAAACTCGTAAAATCAATTTCATTTTTTGAGAAATATACGATCCCTGAACCCGTTGCAGGTGGCTTGCTGGTTGCGCTTGTTCTGTTAGTAGCTAAACAATCCATGGGTTGGGAAGTCAGCTTCGATTTATCTCTCAAAGATCCGCTGATGTTGGCATTCTTCGCCACAATAGGCCTGAATGCTAATCTTTCCAGCCTGAGGGCGGGCGGTAAGGCACTGATGATGTTTGTTTTTGTCGTCGTGGGCTTACTGTTTGTACAAGACACCGTGGGCATTGCATTGGCGAAAATGCTTGGGCTGGACCCACTGATGGGGCTATTGGCAGGATCGATCACATTATCAGGCGGGCACGGAACTGGCGCAGCATGGGGCAAGGTGTTCACTGAACGTTATGGTTTTGCAAACGCCACTGAAGTCGCAATGGCATGTGCGACATTTGGTTTAATCTTAGGTGGTTTGATTGGTGGCCCAATCGCCCGTATGTTGGTGAGAAATATAAAAACTCCGGGTCTTGAAGCAGAAGATACTGAAATCCCGACTGCATTTGAAAAACCTTATACCGGTCGTTTGATCACACCACTGGTGATGCTTGAAACCATCGCTTTAATCTCTATCTGCTTGTTGGTGGGGAGTTATCTTGAGAAGGTACTGGAAAGCATACTCTTTTTGCCAACGTTTGTGTGCGTCCTGTTTACGGGCGTGATACTCAGTAATGGCTTGTCTATGCTAGGTTTTTATCGGGTATTTGACCGAGCCGTATCAGTACTGGGCAACGTCTGTCTGTCACTTTTTCTGGCAATGGCATTGATGAGCCTGCAATTGTGGCAACTGGCTTCTCTGGCTCTGCCAATGCTGGTCATTCTCGCGGTACAAACCGTAGTGATGGCATTATATGCTGTTTTCGTCACTTACCGAGTGATGGGTAAAAATTATGACGCGGCAATCTTGTCGGCAGGCCATTGTGGTTTCGGTCTGGGCGCTACGCCAACAGCAATTGCAAATATGCAGGCGATTACCGACCGTTTTGGCCCATCACACGTCGCTTTCTTGCTCGTCCCAATGGTCGGGGCATTCTTTATTGATATCGTTAACTCTGCGGTTATCAAAATCTACCTGCTGCTGCCGATATTCCCGTCGATAACAGGTTAATTTTACGCGCTTTTTGTTAATTACTGTTTTATTACTTAATAAATAGATTTACTAAAAATGCCGCTGAAATAGACAGCGGCATTTTTTATGTGATGAATCGATGTGGTGAGTGGTCGTTTACCGATTAAGCATGACTGTATTGCGAACGATCCGGCAACCAGCGCTCAATCAGAGCCTTGGCATGTTCTGGATAATGCTGGTGGATATAGTGGGCAATGCGTTGCACTTCGGGAAGCATTGCCTGATCCCGCAATAAATCAGCAATCTTAAATTCGGCATTACCGGTCTGACGTGTACCAAGCAGTTCGCCCGGCCCGCGGATTTCCAAATCTTTTTGGGCAATAACAAAACCATCATTACTGTCCCGCAAGGCTTGCAGGCGTATTTTCGCGGTATTTGTCAGCGGCGTTTTATAGAGCAGAACACAGTGAGAAGCTACCGCCCCGCGCCCTACGCGACCACGAAGCTGATGTAACTGAGCCAGCCCCAGACGTTCAGGATTATCAATAATCATCAAGCTGGCGTTTGGGACATCAACTCCAACTTCAATCACCGTAGTGGCTACCAATAACTGTAATTCACCTCGTTTAAAAGCATCCATAACAGTTTGCTTTTCCGCGGGTTTCATCCGCCCATGCACCAGACCGATTTTCAATTCAGGCAGAACCAACGTCAGTTCTTCACTGGTTACCTGAGCTGCCTGAGCTTCCAAAACATCAGAGTCTTCAATCAGCGTACATACCCAATATGCCTGACGCCCCTCGTCTAAACAGGCACTTTTGATTCGTTGAATAATTTCATTGCGGCGGGTATCAGGAATGGCGACAGTGGTGACAGGCGTCCGTCCCGGAGGAAGCTCATCAATAACAGACGTATCCAAGTCGGCGTATGCGGTCATTGCTAACGTGCGCGGGATCGGTGTTGCGGTCATGATCAACTGATGAGGATGAAAGCCCTGTTCACGCCCTTTTTCCCACAGTGCCAGACGTTGATGAACCCCAAAGCGGTGTTGTTCATCAATAATCACCAATGCCAGCCCGGCAAATTTTACCTGCTCCTGAAACATGGCATGAGTACCGACAACCATACTGACCTGACCATTGGCAATCGCATCCTGTTGTGCCTGACGCGCCTTACCTTTTTGTTTACCCGCCAGCCATCCGACCTGAATACCGAGTGGTTCAAGCCATTGGCGGAATGTATTGGCATGCTGTTCAGCCAGTAATTCTGTCGGTGCCATTAAAGCAACCTGTTTACCGTGTACAATAGCGCGTACTGCGGCCAGTGCTGCCACCAGCGTTTTGCCGGAGCCGACATCACCTTGTATCAGACGCATCATGGGAATGTTTTTTTCCAGATCCTGCTCTATTTCCCCAACGACACGCGCCTGAGCACCGGTAGGTGAAAAAGGAAGCTGACCCAGCAATTGTTGCTTCAATGAGTTATCGGCAGTAAGTGGCTGAGCATAAAAACGCTGCGTACCCGCTCTGACTTCCAGCATGCTTAGCTGATGCGCCAACAATTCTTCCAGAATCAAGCGACGTTGGGCCGGATGTTTGCCATTCTCCAGCTCCGCCAAAACAATATCGGGAGGCGGGCGATGCAAAGTATGCAAAGCATCAGGCAGGCTGAACATCTTCTGGCTGAATTCATCCGGCAGAAGTTCATTAATTGCGCAAGTATCAAGGAGTTCCAGAGCCTGCTCGATCAACTTACGCAGAGTCGTTTGACGCACCCCTTCTGTCGTAGGATAAATAGGCGTTAAAGTGTCCTGCAACTTAACGCGATCTGCCTGTTGCTGGGATTTGTATTCAGGATGAATAATCTCCGCACCCTGAGCGCCCCGACGAATTTCACCATAGGCAATGATATATTTTCCTTCAGCCAGACTGTTCTTCATGGCAGCGGTGAAATTGAAAAAACGTAGAGTTAATATGCCGGTTCCATCACTGATTTGGCAGGTCATCATGCGCCGGCGGCCAAAAATCACATTGGTGCACAAAACTTTTCCCGTGACCGTCGCATAAATACCGGGTAACACATCGTTGATGGTATACAACCGGGTTTGATCCTCATAACGGAGGGGCAGATGTAGCAACAAATCCTGTAGATAAACCAGCCCCAGCCGGGCAAGTTTAGCCACCTGATTGACACTCACACCATGCAGTGTGGTCAATGGGGTAGCATCAAGTAATCGGCCTTTCATGCTATTACTTTTCATTTTGCTCTCTGTCTCTCCTTTTCTGTCTCTCCGTCAGCGGGATTTTGTTACTTCCCTGTCAATGGTGCAGTCGTTGCCTGTGTTGTTGCCCACCAAGATTTACTTGCGATAATTTGCCTTGCTTATCAATGGAGGATAGTTGAGTTTGTAACGGCTCGGTAGGCCAGATAGCGCGGACTTTGTGAATACCAACGAAATCCGCAGTACGAATGACTGCGGAAACCTTATGGGGCTTGTGCATTTCTTCTAAACAAATCGTCAGGTCAGATTGACGCATTGCCATCATCTGACAAAGACTAACATAACGTTTAGAATTCATAACCTCTAGTTTCGGTTACGGCTGACTCGCATAACATCCGGCATCACACGTATCTTACGCATGATATTCGCCAACTGGATACGATCTTTGGTTGTCAGCCTGATGAAGGCACAATAAACACGGCCATCTTTTTCCTCGGTATTCATACTTTGAATGTTGGAGTTTGCATCATTAATGGCTGCCGTCAGGTTAGCCAATGCTCCCTGATGGTTAAACATATCAACTTTAATTTCAGCGATAAAATCACTGTTGACATCTTTATCCCACTCAACAGGCATAAATTTTTCCGGCTCTTTCTGATAACCACGGATATTACGGCAAGATTCATGATGGATTACCAGGCCTTTCCCCGGACTGATATGGGAAATAATCGGGTCACCCGGAATTGGACGGCAACATTTGGCAAAGGTGATCAGAATACCATCGGCACCTTTGATAGGCAGCTTACGGCTGTTGTTACTGTTGTTGTTAGCGATATTATTACCAATATTGCTATTGGCTATTTTCTCCGTAGCCCCCAGCAAATTATGGGCAACAACAACACTCATCGCATTACCTAGCCCGATTTCTGCCAGCAAATCATCAAGTGAGGCAAGTTTCATTCTTGCCAGTTCCTTATCGATATTTTCCTGTGGGATATCAGCAAGTTTAAGCCCACTACCAAGCGCATGATTGAGCAACCGGCGCCCCAGATTCTCAGAATCATCTCGTTTTAGATTTTTCAGTAACTGGCGGATTTTAGCGCGAGCTTTAGAACTGACGACAAAGTTCAGCCATGCGGCATTAGGACGAGCGCTCGGAGCTGTAATAATTTCGACAGTTTGCCCACTGCTCAGTGTTTGAGAGAGCGGGTAAGGCTGGCGATCAACACGGGCACCGACACAAGCGTGACCAATATCCGTGTGGACAGCATAAGCGAAATCGACAGGCGTCGCGCCTGCCGGCAATTCGACAATCCGCCCTTCAGGGGTAAAAACGTAGATCTCATCAGGAAACAGATCAGATTTTACGCTCTCAATAAACTCGAAAGAGCTCCCCGCACTTTGCTGAAGTTCCAACAGGCTCTGCATCCAGCGCTGAGCACGCACTTGCGCCGTTGTGCCTGATTCTCCCTGCTCTTTATAAGCCCAATGTGCGGCCACGCCCATCTCCGCCATTTGATCCATGTCTTCGGTACGAATTTGCACTTCAACAGGTACACCATGTGGGCCGATAAGAGAGGTATGCAGGGATTGATAGCCGTTGGCTTTAGGAATAGCAATATAATCTTTTACTTTACCGGGGCGAGGCTTATACAGGCTGTGCATCTGCCCAAGAACACGGTAACAAGTATCGAGATTATTGACGATGACACGGAACGCGTAAATATCCATAATTGAATGAAAACGCTGTTCTTTCAGGTGCATCTTGCGATAAATAGAATAGAGATGTTTTTCCCGCCCACTGACGGTGCACTGAATACCCGCATCCGTTAATCTGCCTTCAATTTCTGACAGAATTTTCTGGATCATTTCCTTACGATTGCCGCGAGCAGCTTTAACAACCTCTTTAATCACCCGATAACGGTTAGGATGCAAGGCTTCAAAGCCAAGTTCTTCCAGCTCAGTTTTCAGGTGATGAATCCCCAGCCGATGTGCTAACGGACTGTAGATTTCCAATGTCTCTCTGGCTATGCGCCGCCGTTTATCGGGGCGCAGAGAGCCAAGAGTTCGCATATTGTGTGTACGATCTGCCAATTTGATCAAAATGACCCGGATATCCTGTACCATCGCCATGATCATTTTGCGGAAGTTTTCAGCCTGTGCTTCTTTCTTATCGCGGAAGTTCAGCTTATCCAGCTTGGAGACACCTTCCACCAATCCTGCGACCGCCGTACCAAATAATTGCTCGATATCCTGAAAGGTTGCTGGTGTGTCTTCAATAACATCATGCAGAAGTGCAGCCATGAGTGTTTCATGATCAAGACGCATTTCAGCCAGAATACAGGCAACCGAAACGGGGTGAGTAATATATGGCTCACCACTGGTGCGGGTTTGCCCTTCATGGGCATCCCGTGCGACGACGTAAGCCTGTTTTAATAGATCAATTTGATCTTCAGGCAAATAGGTAAGAACAAGCTGATTCAGGCTTTCAAACAGGTACAAGGCAGACCTACCGTAAAATTAGCGACGACCTTCGGCAATTGCAGAAACAGCTTTAATTTCTGCTGCTTCCTGCTCCTGTTTTTCTTGACGATCACGAACGTCAAGAATTTTGTTATTAATCAGGCCCTGCTCGATTTCACGCAAAGCGACAACGGTCGTTTTATCGTTTTCAATTGCAACAAGAGCGTCTTTTTTGTGTACTTGTAATTGGCGTGCTCGGCGAGCAGCGACCAACACCAGGTCAAAACGGTTACCAATTTTCTCTACTGCGTCTTGAACAGTTACGCGTGCCATATGTGTGCTACTCCACAGATAAATAAGTGATTGGGCATGATACTGAAACTTAGTTCAGTCTGCCAATAATTTGCTGATTAACGCATCATGTCTCTGAGTCTGCCTTACTAATCGCAGGCGCTCTGAACGAATAATAGATTGTAAATCGACCAATGCAGTATTGAAATCATCATTGATGATGACGTAATCATATTCTCCGTAATGTTCCATTTCTGCGACAGCCTGAGCCATACGTTTGGTGATAATCTCTTCGCTGTCCTGACCGCGCCCACGCAGACGACAAAGCAGTTCCTCCTTCGAAGGAGGAAGAATGAAAATGCTTCGAGCCAAAGGCATTTTCTGGCGGATTTGTTGTGCCCCCTGCCAGTCAATATCAAGAAAAACATCAACACCACTGGCAAGCGTATCTTCGATAACTTTACGGGAAGTCCCGTAATAGTTGCCGAAAACACAGGCATTTTCCAAAAATTCATCATGGTTAATCATATCTTGGAATTCTTCGACAGTGACGAAAAAATAATGTTCACCATGATTTTCGCCCGGACGAGCCAAGCGTGTTGTATGTGAAACAGAAACCTGAGTGTCATACAGAGACTGGGTTTTCAATAAAGCCTGAATAAGGCTTGATTTGCCTGCGCCACTCGGTGCAGAAACAATATATAACGTTCCTTGGCTCATGCTGATTTCTTGACTGATTGGGTATTAATAAATGCAAGTGCAGGGGTATAAAATCCCACATAGTATACACGGATACGTTAATCCACGCAGCGCTACAATACATGCCAACGGACGTTTCAACAAAATTTTTTCTTAATAAACGGGGACTCAGATAAAATATTGCGAAACAATTTCAGAGAAAATAACTGGTTGCAGAAACCCGACAATTATTTTTCGAGATACCTCGCAAACTGTTCTTTTCCATATTGGTATCCGTCAGGCTTCTCGCTATTCTCTACCCGTGTTTAAGGAACAGACGGAGCAAGGATGCTTAATTTTTTCAAATCTCAAATCATACACTTTTTCATCATATTATTACTGGCATTGCTGTGTGGAATACCGAGGGCATTAGCAGGTTGTCCTGACTGGTCAAAAGAAAAACTCCAATTTGAAGTAGAGCATCTGACACCACAAATAGCAAAGTGGGATCACCTCTATCGCCAGCAGGGTATCAGTGAGATAGATGATGAAGTCTATGATCAATTGTTGGAAACACTGACACTCTGGCAGAACTGCTTGGATCAGGAACAAAGTAGTTCTTCTGTCACAAATTCTTCCGCAAAAGCAGTACAGGAAAATGCAAAACCAGAAAATGCGACAGCGGAAAATGGAAAACAGTTTCATCCTGTTGAGCATACCGGGTTACATAAACTTAAACAGGTAGAAGAAGTTCACCGATGGCTACAAGGGCGCTCGTCCGTTTGGCTGCAACCTAAAGTTGATGGTGTTGCGGTTACACTGGTTTATCAAAAAGGCCGCCTGATTCGGTTAATTAGCAGAGGAAATGGTGTAGAAGGAACAGATTGGCTGGATAAAAGTGCATTTATCCCCGGTATTCCTGACCAGATAAAAAATGCGCCTGACCATATGATTTTACAAGGAGAGCTTTTTTGGCAACAGAATAACCACCGACAGTCTGTTGCAGGTAGCCAAGGTGCGCGTAGCAAGGTCGCAGGATTGATGATGCGTAAAACACCTTCGCCAGAACTCAGCCAAATAGGGATATTTATATGGGGCTGGCCGGATGGGCCAAGTGAAATGCCGGCCAAACTGGCGCGATTAGCATCAATGGGCTTCCCTATTGTGCAGCAATATAGCCATCCAATTTTCAGTGCAGAAGATGCAGAAGAAAAATGGAAAACCTATTTTAGTGCCCCTCTCCCTTTTGCTACGGATGGCGTGGTTTTAAGACAGGAAACCGAACCAGCGGGCAGGCAGTGGCGCTCTGGATCAAACAGTTGGGCAATTGCCTGGAAGTATCCGCTACAGCAGCAAGTGACAACAGTAAAAGATGTTCAGTTCAGGATAGGCAGAACAGGTAAAATCTCTGTTTTACTTGAGCTGGAAAAAGTGCCACTGGATGACAAACAAATCACCCGGGTTCATATTGGCTCAGTCAAACGCTGGAAACAGTGGAATGTTTATCCGGGAGATAAAGTCACGGTTACATTGGCGGGGCACGGCATACCAAAACTCGATAAGGTGGTATGGCGTATAGCAGAAAGGCAACATATCGAACCGCCTAATGCACAGGAATTTCATTCAATAAGCTGTTTTTCACCAAGTAATGATGGCTGCCAGCAACAGTTCATCGCCCGCCTGACGTGGATGGGGGAAAAATTGAAAATGAAAGGAATCGGACAAAATACATGGACAGCTTTAGTAAAAAGCGGGCAGGTGAGACATTTAGCCGAATGGCTGACACTGAATACAACACAGCTAACTGAAGTACCCAACATTGGCACTAAGCGAGCAGAGTTGATTTTCAACCAATTCCAGCAGGCGCGACAACAGCCAATTGCGTTATGGCGTGAAGCGATTGGGATACCTTATGCAGATAAATTAACAGATGAAATAATGCAATCCATAGACACACAGCCGCTGAAAATACGCAGCACTTTAACGCTAAACCAAAGAACGAAAATTGGGCATTTCCTACAACATGTGGAAGTAAAAAACCTGATGAACGCATTGGTACTAGAAGGAATTACCTTGGGCGTGACTTCTCCACAGGAAATAGCCGGGGGAAAAGAAACTATAAAGAAAATGGACCCTAAGCAGGGCGCGAAGGAGCAAAAATTTGCTCCTAACGCTTCGGTTATAACCGGAGTAAATATTAGTGATCCGCGCCATCATAATTGAAGATGGGTAATCCAAGTCGATAACGAATAGCAATCAGACGGGCAGCCAGACCCACAATAAGCGTGATAATAATGACGCTGTTTGGATGCAACGGAGTGTGTAATAACGCGATATATAGCCAAGCGGCAATGAAAGAGACACCGGCATAGATCTCTTTCTGGAACACCAATGGAATGGTATTACAAAACATATCGCGCAGTACCCCACCAAAAACGCCCGTTATGACGGCAGCAATGGCAGCAATGATCGGGCTATGGTTCATATCAAGTGCAATTTGAGCACCAATAATTGAAAAAACGATGAGACCAATCGCATCAAGAATAAGGAATAAACGACGCAGATGCTTCATCATGGGCGCAACCCAAATAGTTACTACGGCCGCGCAAGCAACAGTGACGATATATTCTGGGTTTCTAACCCAACCAAGCGGATAATGGCCCAGAATAATGTCTCGGACAGTGCCACCACCAATGGCCGTTACCGAAGCAATAATGATAACGCCGAACACATCCATTTTTCGACGACCTGCGGCTAAAGCACCTGTCATGGCTTCAGCCGTGATACCAATGATATAAAGGACACTGAGTAACATAAACTTTTTCAAATGGAAGATAACGTAGAAATACAGAGTAATACTGAAATAATAACGCCTCGATTGAAATTTTTTCGTTTAATTTGAATAAAATTAGTTTTTATTATCTGAAAATTCTAACTTTAAGGTAGAAAAATGGTTTTTAAGGAACGCCAGATTACATTCGACAAACGTAGTCATCAGATAACTAATATAAATATCTGGACTCCCGATAGCCAATGGCTGGTATATGATGTACGTCCTAACGGGACATCCTTTACGGGTCTAACGATAGAAAAAATTCATGTTACTGACGGAAATACAGAGATTATTTATCAGGCAACTGATGGGGCACATGTTGGCGTTGTGACTGTTAGCCCACAAAAACCTGCCCGTTACGCATTTATTCATGGCCCGGAACACCCGGACGATCACTGGCAATATGATTTTCATCATCGTCGTGGCGTGATTGTTTCTGATAATCAGCTAAATGTTGCTGCCAATATTGATGCGCTGGATATTACCCCACCTTATACCGCTGGCGCCTTACGGGGTGGTACTCACGTGCATGTTTTCAGCCCTGATAGCAGCCGCTTGAGTTTTACCTATAACGATCATGTCATGCATGAATTGAACCCTGCACTTGATTTACGCAATGTGGCCGTCGCTATTCCCCTAAAAACAGTGACCTCTGCTAAAAAACACCCAAGAGAATATGATGGCAGCTATTTTTCAGTGGTCGTTAGCTGTACAACAGCGCATCCCACGCCGGGTAGTGATGAAATTAGTCGGGCATATGAAGAAGGCTGGGTTGGTCAGCAGGGATATCGTAAAGAAAATGGGCAATGGCAGCGCTGGGCATTGGCTTTTATCGGTGATACATACTCGGCAAATGGTGAAAAAATCCCTGAAGTTTACCTCGTTGACCTGCCTGCGCATGATGAAGATTATGCGATTGAAAGCCCTCAGCCACTAGCCGGAACTGAAACAACCTTACCAGCACCGCCTAATGGAGTGAAACAGCAACGTTTGACTTTTACCCACCAAAATCGTTGGCCGGGCGTGGTAACTACGCCCCGGCATTGGTTGAGGGTATCACCGGATGGCAGCAAAATTTGTTTTCTGATGAAAGATAACATCGGTATTGTCCAACTATGGTATGTATCACCCAATGGCGGTATACCTGTACAGATCACACATGATAATCACGATATACAATCGGCCTTTTCCTGGGATAGCAAGGGCCATTTTATTGCCTTTGTCTGTGATAACAGCCTCATGCTCTGCGATAGTCACAGTGGAAAAATTCAACGGCTAACAGCGCGTACTGAGATAGCTCCATGCGCAGATGCCATCGTGATCTCTCCCGATGATAAGTATGTTGCTTTTATGCGGGATATTGG
The DNA here is from genome assembly GCA_031253755.1 of Enterobacteriaceae bacterium. Classification (GTDB taxonomy): domain Bacteria; phylum Pseudomonadota; class Gammaproteobacteria; order Enterobacterales; family Enterobacteriaceae; genus Xenorhabdus. Next base: position 19,837 of record JAIRVT010000032.1, on the reverse strand, counting down.
TGGTTACCGCCAGATATTTATTGCTGAAACAGGCATCACTGATTTCCAGCTTAATGCTGGAAAATAGCGGATTTCAAGTTGCGTCGTGGCGACAAAAGAGTGGCAAATTCGTTGGGAATGAATTTGTCCAGCTGAAGAGCATAGAGAAATCAGATTTCATCATTCACTGGTTCTTTTAATGATACCGGTTGAATGTTTGCTGGCGTGTTTTTTAGTTTTTCAATGCGTAGTTTGGGTGATTTTTCTGCCTGATCCTGATCTGAAAAAGCATAATCATAAGGGAGCAACAAGGTATCTAAAAAAGCTGATAGTGGAAGGTCTACAACAAGTACAGGTTTCAGAATCCATCCTGTCTCCTCATCTTTTAACATATTAATATTAGTTTGAGTTCCAGAGTAATATCCTTGATTCGGGCCACTATGCGTCATGATACTGGTACATCCAGTAATCAGAGACCATCCAACTACAGTAGAAGATAAGAAAAGTCTTTTATAGTGTTTCATTATTTCCATTCCTTGAGCTCAATGAGTTATACCCGCCGTCTTTCGAACTGCCGCGATGCAACTCGAAATCCATAGGGCATAGTTGCCGGTATTCCGCTTTTATATTCACTCTAGTATTACTTTTTCCAGAACATGAAGATCACGCAGTAATACTATTTACTATAGTCATGTAATATCGCATTTGATATAGCACTTACGGTTAAAAGTCATAAATTTTTTCAAAAAACGCGCCGAGTTGCTTTTAAAAAAGTAAAAAATATAAGAGTTGTGTCCAGCAAGAGTGTGAATTAAAAATTTTGTTAAATAATTAAGCATCTTTGTTTAATCCATTAAATGTGCTTTAGATCACACAATATCCATTGTTCAGCTTAATTTCACATAGTACAGGTAAGTTAAAGTCGAAAAGCCCTGCTTATTCAGGCCATTAGATTTTTTGTTTTCTGGTTAAATATATCGAGTTCAGGGAAAGTGCATAAACAAGGATTGTTTTCCTTTCCTACTGTGTGAAGAATTCTTTTGGGATTCTAATAACTACTGTCCTGTTCTCAGGTAAAAGTCCTCGTTATCATATTACTCCCTCACTTAAAATGAGGGAGATTTTTTTATATACCCTTCGTCTTTCAAGTTGCTCTTTGTTGGCTGCGCTCCCTTACCACCGCGATGTAACTTGAAATACATTGGGTATATTAGAGGCTTGCTTCTTTATAAGCCAATTCAATCTCTTCCGATAAAATACGGATACCCTCTTCGATTTTTTCCACATCAGGCACGTAATTCATGCGCATACATTGATGGGCGTGAGGCCAGTGCTGTTCCAACCCTGGGAAGAAGTAATGACCCGGAACCATCAATACTTTCCGTTGTTTTAATCTCTGATACAAAACTTCTGTCGTAATCGGCAGGTTTTTAAACCACAGCCAGAGGAATATCGCCCCTTCTGGTTTATGGATAAGGCAGCGTTCTTCCGAAATATAACGACGAATGATATCAATAACATGATCTACCCGTTTTTTATAAAACGGCCGGATAACCTCTTGAGATAGACGGAACAGATCATTGCGGCGGATCATTTCCAGCGCCATGGCAGGCCCAACACTACCCGGAGCCAAACTGATAACACCATTCATATTACTGACAGCCCGAATGATTTTTTCATTGGCGATGATAATTCCACAACGGGCACCCGGTAGCCCCAGTTTGGACAAACTCATGCACAAGATAATATTCTGATTCCACAGCGGCGTTGCATCACTGAAAATAATGCCCGGAAACGGCACACCGTAAGCATTATCGATCAACAGGGGAACTTGATTCTGTTGAGCCAGTTCGTCCAAGCGCACCAGCTCTTCATCAGTAATGACATTTCCTGTCGGGTTAGTTGGACGGGAAACACAAATCAGGTTGATATCTTCAGAAATATTCAGGTGGTCAAAATCAACCCGATATTTGAATTGACCATCAGGCAACAGTTCAATATTGGGTTTATTGGCGACAAACAGACCATCATCCAAACCGGAGTCAGAATAACCAAGATATTCTGGTGCAAGGGGAAATAAAACCCGTTTCATCGAACCGTTTTCAGAACGCCCTGCGAATAAATTGAACAGGTAGAAAAAAGCACTTTGGCTGCCGTTAGTCAGGGCAATATTTTGTGGATGAACATCCCAACCGAGCTTTTCTTGTAATTCCTGAGCCAATGCCGCAATTAAGGTGTTTTTCCCTTGTGGGCCATCATAGTTACATAGCGCTTCAGTTAATTGACCGCTTAACGTCATATCCGTCAATAGCTGTTGAAAATATTCATCCATTTCAGGAATATGGGCAGGATTACCTCCACCCAGCATAATCGCTCCGGGAGTTCTCAGGCCTTGGTTGAGGTCATTCATCAGGCGCGTGATGCCTGATTCTTCTGTGAATTTGTTTCCGAATTGAGAGAATTTCATAACGGCGGCTGCGTCTTTTGTGGAGGATAAGAAGACACCATACCCCGCACTTTATTGCGGTGCAACAGGGTAAAATCGTTATTTTTTGGTTCTATGTATTGAAAATTTATTCAAGATCAGTTTTTGAAACTGTCATTTTGATACTTTTATAGCTTTATATATCAAAAACACATGCTCACCCATATTTATACACTGGTTTCAGTTTTTCGGCACAGGCAGCTGACAATGTGATCATTCACCAGCCCCGCAGCCTGCATAAAGGCATAACAGGTTGTGCTGCCAATAAATTTAAACCCACGCTTTTTTAGTGCCTTTGAGAGAGCTTCGGAATGATCAGTTTTGGCAGGAACTTCGGCTAACGTTGCCCAATGATTGATTTGTTGGCGATGATCAACAAATTGCCAGATGAACTCACTGAAATCTTCGCCTTGTTCGGTCATTTTCAGATAAGCGCGAGCATTATCGATGATGGCATTGATTTTGGCACGATTACGGACGATAGCCGGGTTTTGCATCAGATTTTCGATATCATTTTCGCCCATCTCAGCCAGCTTTACGGGATCAAATTGATGGAAATATTTTCGGTAACTTTCCCGCTTTTTCAGGATAGTGATCCACGATAAACCCGCTTGTTGCCCTTCAAGGCAAATCAATTCGAAAAGCTGTTGATTATTCTTTAAGGGTTTTCCCCATTCATTATCATGATAAGCCAGATATTCTGGATCAGAGGTAACCCAGCCACAACGAATGATTTTCTTATGCATAAATTATGTATCCCTATCGTTTGTTAATGAAGAAACACGCTAATATTAACTGTATAAATATACAAGTAAAGTGATTCGGATAGGATTTTTTTACGCTCCGGCAAAATTGGGGGAGGATCAGTGCTGTATATCTTACGGTCAAAGGGTATACTGATCGCTTTCATTTAAATTCATATGTATCGCGTGCGGATTCAACATGCAAAAGTTTGATACCAAAACCTTTCAGGGCATTATCCTGACATTACAGGATTACTGGGCGCGTCAGGGCTGTACCATTGTCCAACCATTGGATATGGAAGTCGGCGCAGGGACCTCTCATCCTATTACTTGTTTGCGTGCTTTGGGGCCTGAGCCAATTGCAGCGGCTTATGTGCAACCTTCCCGTCGTCCGACAGACGGGCGTTATGGTGAAAACCCGAACCGCCTTCAGCACTACTATCAGTTTCAGGTGATCATCAAGCCATCTCCGGAAAACATTCAGGAACTTTACCTCGGTTCACTGAAAGAGTTAGGTCTTGATCCTACCGTCCATGATATCCGCTTTGTTGAAGATAACTGGGAGAACCCTACGCTGGGTGCCTGGGGTTTGGGTTGGGAAGTTTGGCTGAACGGCATGGAAGTGACTCAGTTCACTTACTTCCAGCAAGTTGGCGGCCTTGAGTGTAAACCTGTGACGGGTGAGATAACCTACGGTCTGGAACGTCTGGCAATGTATATTCAGGGCGTAGACAGTGTTTACGATCTGGTATGGAGCGATGGCCCGCTGGGTAAAACCACGTATGGCGATATTTACCACCAGAACGAAGTCGAGCAATCCACTTACAACTTCGAACACGCAGATGTCGATTTTCTGTTCACCTGCTTTGAACAGTATGAAAAAGAAGCACAGGAATTGCTGGCACTGGAGACTCCGCTGCCGCTGCCAGCTTATGAGCGTATTCTGAAAGCCGGTCATACCTTCAACTTGCTGGATGCCCGTAAAGCCATTTCTGTGACTGAGCGTCAGCGCTATATTCTGCGCATTCGTACCCTGACCAAAGCCGTGGCTGAGGCCTACTATGCCTCCCGCGAGGCACTTGGCTTCCCTATGTGTCACAAAAACGGTGTAACAGAAAAAAATAAGAGGCCATCATGACTCAGCAAACTTTCCTTGTGGAAATTGGCACCGAAGAGTTGCCACCAAAGGCGCTGCGTTCACTGGCTGAATCTTTTGCAGCCAATTTTGAAACAGAACTGAACAACGCCAATCTGGGTTATGGTGAAGTCAGCTGGTTTGCCGCTCCCCGCCGTCTGGCACTAAAAGTGGTAAATCTGGCTGCGGCACAGGCGGATCGAGAAGTCGAAAAACGTGGCCCTGCGATTGCTCAGGCGTTTGATGCGGACGGTAAACCCACCAAAGCGGCAGAAGGCTGGGCGCGTGGTTGTGGCATCACCGTTGATCAGGCTGAACGTACCGTTACCGACAAAGGCGAATGGCTGCTTTATCGTGCGCAGGTCAAAGGCCGTGAAGCCAAAGAGCTGTTGGCTGCGATGGTAAACAGCGCATTGAGCAAACTGCCAATCCCTAAACTAATGCGTTGGGGTGATAAAGACACTCAGTTCGTCCGCCCTGTGCATACCGTGACGATGCTGCTGGGCAATGAAGTGATTGCTGGCGAAATTCTGGGTATCAAATCTGACCGTATTCTCCGTGGTCATCGTTTCATGGGCGAAGCAGAATTCACCATTGAAAATGCTGATCAATATCCGGTGATTTTGCAGGAACGCGGGCGGGTTATTGCGGATTATGCAACACGCAAGACACTGATTAAACGTGATGCAGAACAAGCAGCAACACAGCTTGGCGGTGTCGCAGATTTGACGGATAGCCTGCTGGAAGAAGTGACTTCACTGGTGGAGTGGCCGGTTGTCCTGACGGCAAAATTCGAAGAAAAATTCCTTTCCGTACCGGCTGAAGCGCTGGTTTACACCATGAAAGGCGACCAAAAATATTTCCCGGTTTACGATCATTCCGGCAAATTGATGGCAAACTTTATTTTTGTGACCAATATTGAATCTTCTGATCCACAGCAGATTATTTCCGGTAACGAAAAAGTGGTACGCCCACGTCTGGCAGATGCTGAATTTTTCTTTAAAACGGACCGTAAACAGCGTTTGGAAGATAATCTGCCACGTTTGGAAACTGTCCTGTTCCAGAAACAGCTTGGCACACTGCGTGACAAAACAGACCGCATTCAGGCACTGGCTGGCTGGATCGCTGAAAAAATCGGCGCGGATGTCACCCATGCGGCTCGCGCGGGTTTGCTGTCCAAGTGTGACTTAATGACCAACATGGTCTTTGAATTCACCGACACTCAAGGTGTGATGGGAATGCACTACGCCCGTCATGATGGCGAAGCTGAAGACGTTGCACTGGCACTGAATGAACAGTATCAGCCACGCTTCTCCGGTGATGATCTGCCATCGACCGGCGTTTCCTGCGCCGTCGCGATTGCCGACAAAATGGATACACTGGCAGGCATTTTCGGTATTGGTCAGCATCCGAAAGGGGATAAAGACCCGTTTGCCTTACGTCGTGCTGCATTGGGCGTTCTGCGTATTATTGTTGAGAAAAAACTGCCTCTTGATCTCCAAACATTAACCGAAGAAGCTGTGCGCCTATATGGTGAGAAACTCACCAATGAAAGCGTTGTAGATGACGTGGTTGAGTTTATGCTCGGCCGCTTCCGCGCTTGGTATCAGGAGCAGGGCTACAGCGTTGATACCATTCAGGCCGTGCTGGCTCGTCGCCCGACTCAACCGGCAGATTTTGATGCCCGTATGAAAGCGGTAACCCATTTCCGCACATTGGATGAAGCAGTTTCTTTGGCTGCTGCTAACAAGCGCGTTTCCAATATTCTGGCGAAATCTGATGAGCAACTGAATGACACCGTTCAGGCTTCGGTATTAAAAGCCGCCGAAGAGATCAAACTGGCTACACATCTGGTTGTCCTGAAAGAAAAACTGGCGCCGCTGTTTGCCGAAGGTCACTATCAGGATGCGCTGGTTGAATTGGCTTCCCTGCGTGAAGTGGTGGATGCGTTCTTCGACAATGTCATGGTGATGGATGACGACCTGCAAGTGCGAATCAATCGCCTGACACTCTTAAGTGAACTGCGCGATCTGTTCCTGCGTGTCGCGGATATTTCATTGCTGCAATAGTTTCTGATTTATTGATTTTTTTAAGTAAAGCCAGTTTTACGTTAATGCAAAGCCTCACCAATCAAAGTGAGGCTTTTTGTTATCTGTAACAGGCGATAAAACGCGTGTTTTGGATGGTTTATCATCAACAAATCACTTATCTTTAAAAAGGTATTGACGGTTTGCGATGCTGGCAGTAAGATGCGCTTCGTTTTCGGCGAGTAGCGCAGCTTGGTAGCGCAACTGGTTTGGGACCAGTGGGTCGGAGGTTCGAATCCTCTCTCGCCGACCAGCATTTTAAAACCCTGCTCTTTGAGCAGGGTTTTGTCGTATATAACAACTAAAAATTAATTTACGCCATTCTCATTGTTTAAATTATCAATTTAATTGATAACGTAACTAATTCCATTTGAATTGGATGAATTTATATCCATTTATTTTTCTTAACCCAGTTCAGAATCTGATATCACCCCACTCTTTTTATCACCCGCATTCCTCCATTATTTACGTATCCGCTCACAAATTTAAAATTATCACTCATAGCAATAAATTTTGTCAGTAAACAATATTTATGGTGTTTTTATCTATATTCGTGTTCGATGTCATATTTTTTAACCAACATTGTTAATGTTTTTTTTCTTTTATGTTTTTCTGTTGTTTCATTAAATTTGCCGCTTATATTGACGTCATGTTGAACAATTGATTAATTAAGCTGCGAACAAAAAATAACACAAGCCGAACCAGCGACATTCAGCAGGAAACTCAGGGCTTGGTTAAGACACAATGAACATCACAAACGGAGTTTAAGTAATGGCTATCTCCACAAAGAAAAAAAACAGTTTCTTGAAATTAGGTATAGGCCTTGTTTCATTGGCTGTCGCTGCCAGCGTACAGGCAAAAACACTGGTTTATTGCTCTGAAGGTTCTCCCGAAGGCTTTAACCCGCAGTTATTCACATCGGGTACCACAAATGATGCAAGCGCCAGAACGAGCTATGACCGTTTGGTGGAGTTTGCCACTGGCACAACAAACATCGTTCCGGGTTTGGCTGAGCGTTGGGATATCAGCGAGGACGGCAAAACCTACACGTTTTATTTACGCAAAGGTGTGAAATGGCATACCAGTAAAATTTTTAAACCGACCCGCGATTTTAATGCTGACGACGTGATTTTCTCCTTTATGCGTCAGAAAGATAAAAATAACCCGTACTATAAAGTCTCCGGTGGTACCTATGAGTACTTTATCGGCATGGATATGGGGAACATCATCAGCAAAATAGACAAAATAGACGATTACACTGTCCGTTTTGAGTTATCTCGCCCTGAAGCGCCATTCCTTGCCAATATCGCGATGGATTTCGCTTCGATCATGTCCAAGGAATATGCTGATACGCTGTTGAAAGCAGGCACTCCAGAAAAAATTGATCTGGACCCCATTGGTACTGGTCCTTTCCAGTTAATTCAATACCAAAAAGATTCACGTATTCTGTATAAGGCATTCAAAGATTATTGGCGCGGCCCTGCGAAAGTGGATCGTCTGGTTTTCTCCATCACTCCTGACGCTTCTGTGCGTTATGCAAAATTGCAGAAAAATGAATGCCAGATCATGCCATATCCAAACCCGGCTGATATTGCCAGCATGAAGCAAAACAAAGATATCGTCCTGAAAGAACAAGCAGGGCTGAATGTCGGCTATCTCGCTTACAATGTCACCAAAAAACCGTGGGATAACCTCAAATTACGTCAGGCAATGACAATGGCAGTCAACAAAGACGCCATCATTGAGGCGGTTTATCAGGGGGCTGGTCAGAAAGCGAAAAACCTGATCCCACCGACAATGTGGAGTTATGACAATGACATCAAAGATTATCCCTATGATCCGGTCAAGGCTAAGGCATTACTGAAAGAAGCAGGCTTCGAGAACGGTTTCGAAACCGATTTATGGGCTATGCCGGTACAACGCCCTTATAACCCGAATGCGCGCCGTATGGCCGAGATGATTCAGGCGGATTGGGCAAAAGTTGGCGTGAAAGCCAAAATTGTCAGCTATGAATGGGGCGAATATCTGAAACGAGCTAAAAATGGCGAGCCAATGACGGTAATGATGGGGTGGACAGGCGATAACGCTGATCCAGATAACTTCTTCGGTACTTTATTTAGTTGTGCGGCAAAAGAACGTGGCTCTAACTACTCAAAATGGTGTGATCAACAATTTGAAAACGTCATCCTGCCAGCACGCCAAACAGCGGATGTTGCTAAACGTACAGAGTTGTACAAGCAGGCTCAAGTGATCATGCATGAGCAAGTTCCTGCATTAATCATCGCTCACTCGACTGTTTATGAACCTATTCGTAAAGAAGTGGTCGGTTATAAGGTCGATCCGCTCGGCAGGCACATATTTTACAACGTAGATCTCAAATAATCCTGTTCTTGCATTGTTGTAATGAACCCTCCTGCGGAGTTTTCCGTAGGAGGGTTGCGCCTCTCTGATAGACAAGCAGATCTGGGTGCTACACAAACAGCCTGAGCGTTGTCACTGATAATTAAAAAGAGAATTCAGGATATGCTGCAATTTATCCTTCGCCGTCTGGGGCTGATAATCCCGACGTTTATTGGTATTACCCTGCTGACTTTCGCCTTTGTGCATATGATCCCAGGCGATCCGGTGCTGATTATGGCGGGAGAAAGGGGGATTTCGCCTGAGCGCCATGCTGAACTGATGGCGGCAATGGGGTTAGATAAACCTCTTTGGGAGCAATATCTTAATTATATTAACGGCATACTGCATGGTGATTTAGGTATGTCGCTAAAAAGCCGTGTCCCTGTGTGGGATGAGTTTGTTCCGCGCTTCAAAGCAACACTGGAATTAGGTGTCTGCGCCATGTTATTTGCCATCGCTGTGGGAATTCCGGTGGGTGTACTGGCAGCGGTCAAGCGTGGCTCAGTCTTTGATCATACCGCAGTCGGTATATCACTGACCGGCTATTCGATGCCGATTTTCTGGTGGGGCATCATGCTCATCATGCTGGTTTCCGTTCACTGGAACCTGACGCCGGTTTCCGGCCGGATAAGCGACAGCGTGTTCCTTGACGACAGCAATCCGCTGACGGGCTTTATGTTGATCGATACCCTGTTTTGGGGGGAAGAGGGGGATTTTTCTGATGCTGTGATGCATATGATCCTGCCTGCTATTGTTTTGGGAACCATTCCACTCGCCGTCATTGTGCGTATGACCCGTTCTTCCATGCTGGAAGTTTTGGGCGAAGATTATATCCGTACTGCGCGGGCAAAAGGCCTGAGCCGGATGCGTGTCATCATCGTTCATGCGCTGCGTAACGCGCTGTTGCCGGTAGTCACTGTGATTGGCCTGCAAGTAGGGCTCATGCTGGCGGGCGCAATTCTGACAGAAACCATTTTTTCATGGCCGGGCGTCGGGCGCTGGTTAATCGAAGCGCTTCAGCGCCGTGATTATCCGGTTGTGCAGGGTGGCGTGTTGCTGGTTGCAACAATGATCATTCTGGTCAATTTTGTGGTTGATCTGCTGTACGGCATTGTCAATCCACGTATTCGGCATAAGAAATAAGGGGCACATGATGACTCAACATTCTGAGCCAGTAGCCACTACTGAGCAAGTTGACGTTAATGAGAAAGTCGTATCAAGTGCGCCAAAAATGATGACGCCGGTACAGGAATTCTGGCATTACTTTAAGCGGAACAAAGGTGCCGTCCTTGGCCTTATCTATATTGTTCTGATGTTGTTGGTGGCATTATTGGCGGGATTCTTGGCACCCCATGGCCCGGCTGAACAGTTCCGCGATCACCTGCTGACGCCACCAGCATGGCAGGAAGGAGGCAGCTGGGAATTTATTCTCGGCACTGACGATGTTGGGCGAGATATCCTTTCCCGTCTGATGTACGGAGCTCGTCTTTCCCTGCTGGTTGGCTGTCTGGTGGTTGCGATGTCACTGGTGATGGGCATTATTCTCGGCGTGTTGGCCGGTTATTTTGGCGGCCTTGTCGATACGGTCATTATGCGGATCGTCGATATTATGCTGGCTCTGCCCAGCCTATTACTGGCATTGGTACTGGTGGCTATTTTCGGCCCGTCCATTGTCAATGCGTCATTGGCACTGACCTTTGTTGCCCTGCCACATTACATCCGCCTGACTAGAGCGGCTGTACTGGTCGAAGTAAACCGTGACTACGTGACCGCTTCTCAAGTCGCCGGAGCAGGCGCGATACGCCAGATGTTCGTCAATATCCTGCCAAACTGCCTTGCGCCTCTGATTGTGCAGGCTTCATTAGGGTTCTCGAATGCCATTCTCGACATGGCTGCCTTGGGCTTTCTGGGCATGGGGGCACAGCCGCCGACTCCAGAATGGGGCACTATGCTGGCGGACGTATTGCAATTTGCCCAAAGTGCATGGTGGGTCGTCACCTTCCCTGGGCTGGCAATCCTGCTGACCGTGCTGGCATTTAACCTGATGGGGGACGGGCTGCGCGATGCACTCGATCCTAAACTCAAGCAGTAGGGGTATGGAATGGCACTGTTAAATATAGATCAATTATCGGTTCACTTCGGTGATGGAGATGCACCATTCCGCGCCGTTGACCGTATCAGCTACAGCGTTGAGCAAGGTCAGGTTGTCGGCATTGTGGGAGAATCAGGTTCGGGTAAATCCGTCAGTTCATTGGCAATTATGGGTTTGATCGATTATCCGGGCAAAGTGATGGCAGAGAAGCTGGAGTTCGATGGTCGTGATCTGACAAAGATTTCCGAAAAAGAGCGCCGCCAATTGGTTGGTGCAGAAGTTTCGATGATTTTTCAGGACCCGATGACCAGCCTTAATCCCTGTTACACCGTGGGATATCAAATTATGGAGGCACTGAAAGTCCATCAGGGTGGGAACAGAAAAACCCGTCATCAGCGGGCGATAGATTTGCTGACGCTGGTGGGTATTCCTGATCCGGCATCTCGTCTGGATGTCTATCCGCATCAATTATCTGGTGGTATGAGCCAGCGTGTCATGATAGCAATGGCTATTGCCTGTCGTCCGAAGCTGCTGATTGCCGATGAACCGACAACCGCGCTGGACGTGACTATTCAGGCACAAATCATTGAACTGTTGTTGGAATTACAGCAGCAGGAAAACATGGCTCTGATCCTGATCACCCATGACTTGGCACTGGTGGCAGAAGCGGCTCATCATATTATTGTGATGTATGCCGGTCAGGTCGTGGAAGTCGGCAAAGCGGTTGAAATTTTCAGAGCACCGCGCCACCCGTATACACAGGCGCTATTGCGGGCATTGCCGGAATTTGTGGTAGATAAATCCCGTTTGGCCTCGCTGCCGGGCGTAGTTCCGGGTAAATATGATCGTCCGACAGGATGTTTACTCAATCCACGTTGCCCTTATGCAACAGATCACTGCCGCCAGATTGAGCCCGCTTTAAAGGCGGTTGGAGAGCGTCAGGTTAAATGTCACATGCCATTGGATGATATGGGGAGGCCGACAATATGAGCGTGCAAGAAAGAGTGATTCAACGATCGGTTTCTGAGCTTTCGGTTTCGGAAAAGCAAAACATGCAGGAAAAGCCTCACGCTCCTTTGCTGAAAGCAACCGATCTAAAAAAATATTATCCGGTTAAAACAGGCTTATTTTCACCAGAGCGGTTAGTCAAAGCCTTAGATGGCGTCTCATTTGAACTGGAAAAAGGCAAGACACTGGCTGTCGTGGGTGAATCTGGCTGTGGGAAATCGACATTAGGGCGTCTGTTAACTATGATCGAAAAACCCACAGAAGGCGAACTCTACTATTTGGGGCAAGATTTATTATTGCCTGACAAAGAAGCAGAAAAACTCCGCCGTCAAAAGATTCAGATAGTCTTTCAAAACCCTTATGCGTCATTAAATCCGCGTAAAAAAGTCGGGCAGATTCTGGAAGAACCTCTGCTTATTAATACATCGCTGACTTCGGAAGCGCGCAGACAAAAAGTACTGGCGATGATGGATAAGGTGGGGTTGAAAGTAGAACATTACTCGCGTTACCCGCATATGTTTTCCGGCGGCCAGCGCCAGCGCATTGCGATTGCCCGTGGATTGATGCTAAATCCTGATGTGGTGATTGCTGATGAGCCGGTCTCTGCACTGGATGTTTCCGTGCGGGCGCAGGTTCTGAACCTGATGATGGATTTACAGCAGGAACTGGGGCTGTCATACGTGTTCATTTCCCATGATCTTTCCGTGGTTGAACATATCGCTGATGAGGTAATGGTCATGTATTTGGGGCGTTGCGTTGAAAAAGGCAACAAAGAAACCATTTTCAATAATCCACTTCACCCTTATACGCAGGCACTGTTGTCTGCAACGCCACGGCTGAATCCGGCACAGCGCCGTGAACGCATCAAACTGACAGGAGAACTACCCAGCCCGATGAATCCGCCTCCGGGATGTGCTTTTGCCGCTCGTTGTCGTCACGCATTCGGTCCATGTACTCAACTCCAGCCTAAACTAAAACAATATGGCGAACGGCTTGTCGCCTGCTTTGCCGTTGAGCAAAGTGACGGACCATCGGACTAAATCCGTTTGCCTAGCTGTGCCGCTGTACCAGAGCCAGCATCACAGTAAGGACTGCTGTGTTTGAATAAATGTGTTTGAATATACCAATCTAACTTCAAGTTGCAGTTTACAAAACCATGTGATGTGAATGCTTATATCTCCCCGCTGCGCGGGGAGATAATAAAATCTTAAGATTAACAATCAAATCGCATCAAAATGCTAAAAATATAAACACTGTTTAACAACAAACACTATATTGCAGCCATTCTTTTCGCTTAAACTCATCAAAACAAGACGATAATAATAAAAATCAAGTATACTCAGCGGCACTCTTGAAGTGTGGTTGCCTGTCTTTAGTCAAGTATTGGTTTGGATAAAATGAAATTGCGTGTCAAACGTTCGTTAACTATTAAACAGATGGCAGCAGTGACGGCAGTCACTTTAGTTACTATTGCTATTTTCATTACTATCCAATTGTCCCATTTATTGCAGCAAAGAAAAGATGATTATATTAATCAGCTAAATAATGCCGCCGCTCAGATCCAGACACCTCTGGCAGAAGCCTTATTAAGGTCTGATCTCAATGAAGCGAAGACGCTATTAATTGGGCTAAAAACATCGGGCATTTTAGGACGGGCTGAATTGGTATCACAGGATAACTCCCGGATTATGAGTTTAGATTTTGCCACCTATCGTCCTATATCTGAGGCCGCAAAACAGCTTTTTGGCATTCCTGTTGAAGTCCATATCCCTTTACATGTCTATGGTATTCCACCAAAAGATGTCTCATCTCTGGGAGATCTTATTTTGCAGGTTGATTCTAACCGCGTGTACCGTTTTGCATTGAATACACTGGCGTTAATGTTAACGACCTACTTATTGCTTGCATTGATTCTTACAATATCGATAAGCTGGTGCGTAAATCGTATCATCGTACACCCATTACGTGATGTTGCGCGGGAACTGAATGAAGAACATCCGCCAGCTCTTATATCCTGCCCCAAAAATCATCAGGACGATGAATTGGGTCTGTTGGTGAAAGGTTATAATCGTCAAATCAACGGACAGAAAAAGCCATCAAAATGAAACCTTACAGAGTGAATAAGGGTCTATACCCTATGGATTTCGAGTTGCATCGCTTGCTGCAAGGGACAAATTCGTCGGGAACGAATTTGAACAGCCAAAGGCTGGCCTTCGGTGAGAGGCAGCTTGAAAGACGACGGGTATAATCTCCGGTGATAATATCCAGAGGCCTTTTATTACCCAAGCAAGGATAAAACTAAATAGGTAGGGGGAAGTAAGAATGCAAGGCAAGAAAATCAAATATATTATTGGTGGCACCGTCCTTCTGGCTACAGCTTACTTTGCTCAGGCAGAAACCCTACAACCTGATCCTGCCTGGCAACAAGGCAAACTGGAAAATGGGTTCAACTGGCAAATTCTGCAAACTCCGCAGCGCCCTAATGACAAAATACAGCTACGTTTAATCGTGAAAACAGGTTCGCTGGCGGAGAAAAATCAACAAAAAGGTTACACCTACCTTATTCCCAAAATCGTACTATCCACCAGTAAAGATTTATCTTCGCAAAAACTGGAAAACCTGTGGCATAACGCCGTTGATAGCAAAAACCCTTTTCCTCCGGCTATCGTCTCATACGATTTCACCCTTTATAGCCTTAGTTTACCGAATAACCGCCCGGAATTACTGCAAGACGCGTTAGTCTGGCTGTCCGATATTGCGGGCGAAGCCATCTTTACGCCGCAGACTTTGACTCAGGCCATGAAAACATCAGAAGGCTTAGTATCGACTTTGCCATTAGATGTACAAGATCCTGTATGGCGTGCGCGGCTGCAAGGTTCGACCTTAATTGGTCATGATCCGGGTGCCGCCGTACCTGCATCTGTTGATGTGAAGAAAGTCGGCGAATTCTACCGACAATGGTACACACCGGATGCAATGACACTCTATGTTGCCGGAAACGTTGACAGCCGGATTTTATCGGAGCAGCTCAATCAGGTATTTTCATCATTAAAAGGCAAGCGCCAGACGCCTGTTGCCGTACCCGCCTTATTGCCGTTGAAAGCAGAAACACTGGGGGTAGAAAGTAAAAATTCCAAACAAGATCGGCTTTCTTTAGCCTGGGATCTGAACTGGCAACCGATTAACGACTCTCAATCACTGCTTCAACACTGGTCGAATGATCTTGCCCGTGAAGCGCTTTATCGCTACTTGCAATTGAAGCTGGAAGAAAATAAAAATGACGCCAGATTAGATCTGGATTGCCGCGTTATCTATCAGCATGCTAACTGCTACTTGAATCTGAATACCTCATCGGAAAAAATGGCGGAAACCGCACGTTACCTCGCTTCTGCACTGGCTTCATTACGAGAAAATGGCCTGCCACAAGAGCAATTTGATGAATTGTACGACCAGAAACGCACTCAACTTCAGAACCTGTTTGCCGTCTATGCGCGTACAAACACAGATATACTGATTAACCAGCGTTTACTTTCTCAGCAAAATAACGTGATAGATATTGCACCTGAGCAATACCGCAGATTACGGCAGGTATTTTTATCCTCCCTGACGCCAGAGGTTCTGAACCAGAAACTGAAAGGGATATTATCTCAGGAAACGTCCTTTATTCTGGTGCAACCACAAGGGGAGGCGGTTGTGGATATAAATCAACTTCGGAATAACTTTAACCAGATTATGCGTCCGGGACCATTACCGGAAAAACCTCAAGAAGTTGAGATACCAAAAACAGCCGATTAATTTTAAATAATCAAAGACGCGAATAAGGGCCAACAAGCCGGAGGAATAAATCATTCTTTCCGGCTATTATTTCGAATCCACATGGGCGAATTCCGGTATTATCTGATAGCGATACAAATACAACTATTTTTGGGTCTGCTGCTATTCTTCTTTATTTAGCGGATAAAACAAATAAATTACTCCCCTCTGAACCTCACGCACGTTGGCAAGCGATTCAGTGGTTAATTTTTCATGCCTCCAGTGTTGGGCCAATTATCGGGCAAAAAGTTCACTTTGAAATTTTTGACTCTGACAAGAATACAGAGGCACTGAAAGATATAAAAAACTTACTGACCAAGTTTTTTCAACCATGAATAATCACTTAGCCAACTTGCATTCACATGATAAGTGCAATTTTTTAATAAACATTACAATCATGAATTTTTAATTTCAATAACACTCAAACAATTACTTAATTGTATTGTATGAACCACTAACGGATGCAGAATATAAACCAGTTGCTACAAAATATTATAAAATTCAAATAATGGCCAATGAGGAATTACATTGGTAAAAAGTAGGAAATATCATCTCTGGTAATATATGCTTTTTCATAATAGTGAGAGTATCTAAAGTGATCTTTCCTTATCCCGCGCACCGCACGGGATAAGGAATACGCCTATCATTTTGAAAAATTATTTATAGTGATAATTGAAATATTTTAATTACATTTAAGGGAATTAATACTATGTCGGATAAAGACCTAATTAATAGGGCAATAAAATTAGCTTTTGAACATCATCAATTCATGGAGAAGAACAGAGGCACAACAATAGATGCCCGAAAACAACATTATGTTGTTAATACTGAATTTGTAGTAAGTAACAACCGACACTTTATAGCAAGTACTCAAATGGAATCACAACCTAACGGAGATAGTACCACTGAAGGTCAATCTCTCCAGATATTAGGTTATGCTTACTTATATGAGGCGACCGGAATAACAGAATATTTGCAAAGAGCAAAAGATTTTTTTGAGGCATACGTCAAATATTTCTATCAAGAAGAGGTGCCAAATACCCCACGCAGATGGGTGTGTAATTGGATTATAAATGGTAAAGAACCCGTATTAGCTAATTGGCCGATAAACTGGGAAGAACCTACTCAATCTGGTTTTAAAGGGGAGGAATGGTGGGATTTTGTTGCAGGTAATTTTAAAATTCCACATGGTGCACCCTATTGGGGTGAGTACCTTGATAAAGTGACTTTTGCTTTTGATGGTAATTTAGGTTGGGAATCTGTAACCGCGACGGTTTATGCTCAAGATGAAAAAGGAAATACAAATTGGGATAAATCAGGAGAGAAATTTGAGATTGAATGGATAATCAATTATGAAGGAAATAAAATAGATGGGAAAGGAAATATAATAGGCTCTGATTTTCCTGAAACTTTGAAAGGCACAGTTCAACTTAAAGAAAAAGTAAATCGTAGTTTAAGGCTCTGTTGGGCAAATGCCCAGCCTGTTGATAAAGGCGGATATTTGATAGACCGTAATGAAGCATGGCACAACCGACCTTTACGTGTTCCACTCCGTAAACAACATTATGGTAATGCTTCCGATGCAGAAGAATGGTTTATGGATGCGTGTTGGAAACTATGGGAATTGACGAAAAATATAAGGTATTTCAACGCATTTAAAGCTTGTGAGTTTACCTGCAATGAATACTTTATGATAGACACAAAAGATATGTTTTTCAGAAAATCCACTCAAGAGGAGAGCCCTTTCTCAGATGGTATATCCTATAGATATAGTTACCCGGCAGATATACCCACTAAAATTAGTCGAAACAATGAAGGATATATTACTATTAGAGCTGAATCAGAATCACAACAAGCTATTGAACAGAGTGCTATATGGAAGCATGTTGATACACATTCTGTAATAACAACCACCATTGGGGGAGAAGATGATAATAGTGATCCTTTATCCACTGTTATATCTTTAAGTATTGGTAAAAATAAAAAAGATAATAATTTAGAAGATTGGTACATTATTATCCCTAAATTAAATAAACATCCTAGCACTTTTAATATAAACATACATTCATTTATTAAAAATATAAACCCAATAAATAATAAGCCTTACATATTAGCAGATCTAAAAGCAGTAACTGGATGGAATAATGAGTCACACGAAATTACCTTTGCAGATAATGTATGGGACAATAGATCTGCTACTATAATTAAGGCTAATTTAAAAGATAATACTTCAGGATTCATGATAGGTTTTTGGTTACTAGAAAATAAGAGAGCCAATTTAGAAAGTATAATTTACCAATCAGATAATGATTTTTATATTCAAGTGTATGATAACGACGGTTGGAAATGGCAATGTGAAGTGCCTAAATCTAATAAATGGAATAAATATTCATTTAACGCTGACGAATTTAAACTGACTCAATACCAGCCTAATCAAAACAAAAGAAACAGACCCAGAAAAATAAATTGGCATCAATTCGAGAACATAGTAATAGTCCAAAATGGAAATGAAGAACTTAATTTTTCGTATTATTGCATTAATGATATCCCCCTTACTTTTACGGGAATGGGGTATATAATTAAATATAGTATTAATGTTAAAGGTAATACAGCATTTACCACATTAATCGGAGATTGTGATATATATAACACGTTGGATGATAAGTTATATTTCACGCCAGGTATCATTCCATTTTCTAACATATATCAAAGTCAGGGAACATTTAATGGATGGCATGGTATGCCCTACCCTGGATATCAATACCCTTTTATATTTTGTCATAATGAACATCCTGATGCGGAATTGATGCTTAATAACATGGCTAAATTTTTATGGGAATCACAAGATTGGTATCAGAAAAATTTTGGAACTTTAGGAGTAGGTGCTTCCGCTTATATCTGGAACAGATGGGATAACTTACAATATGGTGAACCGGATACATGGACAATGTATCATTTTGGTAAAGATCATGCTTGGGACGGATATCAAGCCCGTGCTTTCTTTGGTGCGGCCAGAGCTTGTTGGGAATTAAAAAAACTACATAAAACCATACCTGATAAATTATTTAACTATGCTGTTAATTGGTGCAAGTTCCTTATTAATTTTATGCAGGAGAATAAAGTAAACCCTACCTTGTTTAACCCTGACGGAGGAGTACCCAGTACTAAAGATTTTACAGGACATATGTCTGGTCTATGGTTAGGTGGGGCTTGCTTTATAGCCGCCTTAACGAAAAATAATATTATAGAAGGATTAGATAATTATATAGAATTATCCTTTAATGAAATAGAGAATAATTTTCATATAATAGATAATAAACCAGAACATATTATGAATGGATCATGGTCACCGGCTCTAAGATTAGATACTGGAGATGGAATAGAAAACAATGGGATTTTTTACGGTTTTTGGTCAGGTGAAATTTTACGGGGTTTAAGCTTATTTATTTTATACAAAACAAATAAACTTTGAGATGCTAAATAACTTATATGGACACCGGCTCAATTCAAGTGGGTAACCTATTTTTCTGACAAAAGTAGTCGCAAACATATATTCGGCTTCAACGAGCCCTGATGAAAATCCGCACTCTCTGCCCTCACTATTTCAACAGCCTTTGGCAGGCTAAGTTATTTACCAGGTTCACAGAGAGTCGGTACTACCTGTCAGTACATCAACTTATGGACTTCAATAACATGATGAAACTACTATTTATCGAGGAAGATAAACCGATTGTTGATTCACTAATGCCCACGCGATCCGGGCATTCTTATTGGCCAACGCCACTGCCGCCTTATTGACACCACTACGTTCTATCAGCCCCTTTAGCCAGCGCTGTAATTCATTACACTGGTCATCAGGCCGCTTGGCAAGTCGATATACGACAGACCGGGCGCCATGGATCAATATTCCCCGTAAGTAGGCATCTCCCCGCTTACTGATACCCAGCCGTCGGGTTTTTCCCCCACTGCTATGCTCTTTCGGTACTAGCCCCAAATAGCTGGCAAAGTGGCGGCCGTTCTTAAACTCCTGACTGTCGCCCAGTGCTATCTTGAGAGCCGATGCACCCAATGGCCCAATACCCGGTAATGTCAGCA
>JAIRVT010000091.1 GCA_031253755.1 Enterobacteriaceae bacterium | reverse complement strand
AAACAATTACAGCCTATTGTGATGTTAGCTCCCTCTGATATGTCGGTCGGCTGGTTTAAATTGGCATTGGAAACAGTGGATGAGGTCAGAATAATAACAGGTGCAAGAGTTTCATTTATTCCGGCGGATTTAAATATAAAAGGCAAGAGTAATACCAAAGGCTCAATGCTTTTAATTTGGCGACCGTTTATTACTCCGCGCAAGTTACCCAGTTTAGTTGATAAAGATTATCTATTTAACATCGGCAATAACCATTTAAGGAAACAGCATGAAAGTCACAATTGATATAACACAAAAAGAAACCAGAGAATATGTTGGTAGATCTACCCCAGAATCAGAATACCAAGAAACAGTTCAGCATGATGTTAAAACTCTTCTGGAAAATGGTGGGTTTCAGGAAGTAACCACGGAAGATGTTGTTGTTAATATTAATGATTAACGACAATTCATGGAGAAAGTAGCAAGGGATTGCCTTAAGTAAAGGCCAAAAAAAAATTTAACTCATTCAATTAGCACTAGTTTACCACTATGAAAATCACTCAAAAAGAGATGAAAGATGGATAAAATTATTGTATTAAACACCAATAAATGGGTATCAGAACAATTACTGATGTCTGTTACTGGGTTAACAAAAAATGCTATCAAATCCGCAAGAGAAAAATCATGGATGGAAGGTCGTGAGTACCGTCACTATTCAGGAGATTGCCAGCCAAAAGATAACAGTCCTATTATGTATAATCGATACGAGGTGGATAACTGGGTGGAGCGCCAGTCACCCGCAATACCTCGCAAGAAAAACAATTAGTTATTTTTCAATATATTAAGGAGATACGTATAATGATTAAGTATCCAACTGGAGTTGAAAATCACGGAGGTGCACTGCGATTATGGTTCATGTATAAGGGAAAGCGAATGCGTGAAAATTTGGGAGTACCAGACACTCCCAAAAACAGAAAAATAGCTGGAGAACTAAGAGTCTCTATATGTTATCAGATAAAAACAGGGAACTTCGACTATGCGACCCAATTCCCTGGATCGCCCTATGTAAAGCAGCTAAACAACTTTCAGGGGAATGCCATTACCCTTGAGGAATTATCAAAAAAGTGGCTTGATTTGAAACGAATGGAAATAACGTTAAATGCACATAATAGGTACTGCTCATATATTAAAATTTGCACTGAAATATTAGGTATGAATCGCCCTATAGCATCTATTACCAATGAGGATATATTAAATATTCGAAAAGAGTTATTAACCGGATATCAAATATGTGGTATACACCAGAAAAACCGTTCTCTGAAAAAAGGAAGATCTGTAAGAACTGTTAATGTTTATCTGACATGTTTATCTGGGATGTTCAATTTCGCCAAGATAAATAAATACATAGAACACTCTCCATTCGAGAATATTTCACCGCTGAGAAAAAGTAAAACGGAACCTGACCCACTTAGTAAGGATGAATATCTACGTTTGCTTAATGTAGCACCATCCGAACAAATAAAAAATTTATGGGTGCTAGCAATCAATACAGGCTTGAGGCATGGTGAAATTTGCGCTTTAGCTTGGGAGGATATAGACACTAAAGATTGGACGATTACTATTAGACGTAATCTAGCTGTTTCAGGTCATTTTACTCCACCAAAAACGGAAAAAGGAAATAGAACTGTTAATCTTACCACTCCAGCCATCCAATCATTGAAGAATCAAATGTCATACACCAAATTAGGAGCTCAACATAAAATTAAAGTTCATCTTCGCGAATATGGTCGAACCCGCACTGATGAGTGTACATTTGTTTTTGTTCCACGACAGACAGCTATAAATGGCAGAGGTGGTGACTATTATTCACCTGGGTCATTTGGTGCTACTTGGAACAATTTATTAAAGCGGGCAGGAATAAGGCATAGAAGGTCTTATGAGTCACGTCATACATTTGCGTGTTGGGCATTAAGTGCTGGGGCAAACCCTAATTTTATTGCGGTTCAGATGGGACATACCTCCGCACAAATGATCTACAGCGTTTACGGTAAATGGATTAGTGATAATAACCAAAGTCAACTAGATATCTTAAATGCCGATTTTAGCTCAAATGCCCCACTCATGCCCCAAGCATCCACTCAATGATATAAAATCCCTTTTATATCAATAAATAAAACGGTTATTCTGGTTTGTTGATTATATGCTCTTCCCACTCCACCACTTCAGATTCACGCACAGCAATGTGCCTGACAGAAATCCGTTCTGCGTGCATGGCGGATTTTGAACCACTGACTAACGGGTGCCAGGGCAAAAGCCCTTTTCCTTCCTCAATCAAACGATAAGCACAGGTTTTGGGTAGCCACTCAAATGTTCCCATATTTTCGCGGGTCAATTTGATGCAATCAGGTTCATAGCGGAAGCGGTCAGCATAATTTCTGCATTGGCAGGTTTTAATATTCAGTTGATTACAGGCGACATTGGTGAAATAAATTTCATCCGTATCTGCATCCATCAACTTATGCAGACAACATTGGCCGCAACCATCACACAGAGCTTCCCACTCTTGATCGGTCATTTGCTCCAGAGTTTTCGTTTGCCAGAAGGGTTTAGTCATTTCTGTCGTTCCTACTAAATGATTCTGGTGGTTAAAACGTGCTCATCAAGAGCAACGTTCAGAATATCACCAGATTTTAATGCCCCTACGCCTTCAGGTGTTCCCGTCAGGATAATATCGCCGGGGCGCAGGGTGAAAAATCGTGACATATAGCTAATCAACGGAATGATTGGCATTCGCATATCACATGTATTACCGTTCTGGCGTAATTCGCCATTGAGTGTCAGAGAAAGCTGGATGTCTTGCGGATCTGCAAACCCATTAACAGGAATAAAACCCGAAATGGGGCATGAACCATCAAACGCTTTGCTCTTTTCCCACGGCTGGCCTGATTGCTTAAACCCACGCTGTAAATCACGCAATGTCAGATCCAAGGCAACTGCAAAACCGGTAATGGCATTGCTGACCCGTTCTTCACTGGCATTTTTAAGTGTCGAACCAATTAACACCGCCAATTCAACTTCGTGGTGGACAGAACCCAGCCCTTCAGGAATAGAAATGGGTTGATTCAAATCACACAGTGCAGTCTCAGGTTTAATAAATATCACGGGTTCCTCAGGTATGCTGGAACCCATCTCTTTGATGTGTTTGTCGTAGTTACTGCCAATACAGACAACTTTATTAGCAGGTAAATCCAGCAGCACCCCGTGCCAGTCTCTGTGCTGGTACATAGTTCTCTTCCTTCGCTGTGATCAATACGATTTATTAAGGATTCGATTTTTTTAAGATGTCGTGCAACTCATGGAAAAATGGCACTCAATACGTAATATGGTTGATTCTTTGTTCAATACCATCGGCCATCATACCCACACTGAGCGCAAAAAAGTAAGAGCGATTCCAGTGCATAATAGTACGGAAATTTTGCGTCACCCAAAATGCCTGAGGCTCCGCACCATCCGTGATGATGACCCAACCCTTGGTTTTAGCCGGTAACCGCGCAAATTCGGGAGAGAAAACACCCAGTTCCAGCCATTCAGATATCGTTTTACCCTGTTCTGGTTTAGTGCCTTCCAGCGTTTGGTCAAAATCATCCGATAATGAGACAGCATACCCCCACGGCAGCCCTTCTTGCCATTTTTCTTTGTGCAGGTAATTCGCGATGGAAGCAAAAACATCGTCCTTATTATTCCAGATATCAATAATGCCATCGCCATTGCCATCTGCACCATAAGCCAAATATGACGTCGGCATAAATTGGCTTTGCCCCATTGCTCCAGCCCAAGAACCTTTCAGCGATTGGTTAGCGCCAATGTGATTATTTTCTATGATTTCAAGCGCCGCTATAAGCTGCTTGACGAAAAACGTTTCCCGGCGGCCTTCGAAAGCCAGTGTGGATAAGGCGGATATCACATCTTCCTGCCCCTGAAGGCGGCCAAAATTACTCTCCAGTCCCCATAACGCAACAATATAAGATTTTGGGATGCCATACTGACGGCTGATTTTTTCCAACTGGGGAAGATTTTTTTGATACTGTTCAACGCCCTGCTCAATTTTCCAATCCGGTAAGACGTTGCGCAAATATCCATCCAGCGTCACTTTTTTCTCTGGCTGATTGCGATCGGATTTAATCACCCGTGGAATAAAATGAATATCCGCAAAGGCACGTGCGATAGTTTTTTCGCTGAACCCTTGCTTGAGCGCCTGTTGTTTCAACAACGCGACATAAGCAGGAAATTGCGAGGGTTCACGGGAAGCGTGTGGAAACTGCTGCTCTAACGTTTGAATTTCTGCCTGTGACACCCGCGTATAGCCTGAAGCGGGTAATATTTTTCCATTTATTACACGACTATTTGTTACACCGTCATGCGTTACACCACCTACACTACAAGCCACCGCCGTCAGAAGTATTGTGCTCAATATAGGTACTTTGATGATTAATTTCATAAACCATCCTTTTCAATTCAGGATTAAGCTTTCTACCGGAGGGGGGATTTGCAAGTAAAACCCTTGCTCGACTAATGCCGCTTTGACTTTTTCGATATCTGCATTTGCCAGTTTCTTTCTTTCTGATAATGCAATCACCATCGAAAGCTGAGGTTCACCAAATGTTTTCAATAATTCTTCAGGAACACGCGAAAAATCGCCTTTTTTTTCAACATAGAGATATGTTTGTTCACGTTTTGGACTTCTGTAGATTACACAAATCATTGTCATAAACTCTTTTAAATTAACACTGCGACTTGCTTGAATAATTCAGTAACTATAACATGCTTATTATATTTAAGAATATCGCATCCTCGGAGTTGTTCCAGGGATCCCAACCTTGCTGAGTCTGAATATCGATGCCACAATCGCCAATTGAGCTAAAAGGCAGTAGTTTTACGCTTTCGGTCGTTCATTTGCATGATGACCAGCCGGATGTCATTCAAAAGGCCATACAGGAAAAAATGGAGCAAGCTCCGGAGTTCCTGAAACATGCCCCCGTCGTTATCAATATCTCCCACCTCCCTGCTGAGGCAGATATCCTTGCTCTCTACCGAGCCATTGAATCTGTCGGGTTGCGTGTTGTTGGTATCAGTGGCTGTCAGAATGAAGAACAGCGAAAAATTGTACTGAGCTCTGAACTGCCTTTATTAAAAGAAGGTAAAAGCCAGAAAGTTCCTGCTGAAGAAAATAAACCCCCTGAACCTATTTTCAGAAAAACTCGTATAATTAATACACCCGTCCGTTCAGGACAAAGAATTTATGCTCCGAATAGTGATCTTATTGTCACCAGTAATGTGAGTGCTGGCGCAGAATTAATCGCTGATGGAAATATTCATATATATGGAGTATTGCGCGGGCGTGTATTAGCAGGTGCATCTGGCGATAAAGAAAGCCAAATTTTCTGCTCACATTTAAATGCTGAATTGACCTCTATTGCTGGTCAATATTGGATCAGCGAAGAGATCCCGGAAAATTTTGTCGGCAAGGCGGCAAAATTACGTCTGGTGAATAATGAATTGACTATTGAAACTTTAATTTAGCCCTTATACCCAATGAATTTCGAAAAGGTATATAACAAGGAACCGCTTCATGGCACGCATTATTGTTGTTACATCTGGTAAAGGTGGTGTTGGCAAGACCACTTCAAGCGCGGCCATTGCTACCGGCCTCGCGCAGAAAGGGAAAAAAACCGCAGTGATCGATTTTGATATCGGGCTGCGTAACCTCGATCTCATCATGGGATGCGAGCGCCGTGTGGTTTTTGACTTCGTTAATGTGATCCAAGGGGATGCCACATTGAATCAAGCGCTGATAAAAGACAAGCGCACCGAAAACTTATATATCCTGCCTGCTTCTCAAACCCGCGATAAAGAGGCTCTTACCCGCGAAAGTGTTGAAAAAATCTTAAATGAATTAACTCAGCAAGGGTTCGAGTTTATTATCTGTGATTCACCGGCGGGTATTGAAAGCGGTGCCTTAATGGCACTCTACTTTGCCGATGAAGCAATTATTACTACCAACCCGGAAGTTTCATCTGTCCGGGATTCGGATCGAATTTTAGGTATTCTGGCGTCTAAATCACGCCGTGCTGAGCGGGGTGAAGAACCAATCAAAGAGCATCTTTTGCTGACTCGCTATAATCCCGGACGTGTAAATCGCGGCGATATGCTCAGTATGGAGGATGTGTTGGAAATTTTGTGTATTCCTTTACTTGGCGTTATTCCGGAAGATCAATCCGTTTTACGCTCTTCCAATCAGGGGGAACCGGTAATTTTGGATAAGGATTCTGATGCAGGTAGCGCATACGAAGATACTGTTTTACGTTTACTCGGTGAAGAGCGGCCTTTCCGCTTCATTGAGGAAGAGAAAAAGGGTTTTTTAAAACGCCTGTTTGGAGGGTAACGCATGGCTTTGCTAGATTTCTTCCTGTCGAGAAAAAAATCGACAGCCAATATTGCCAAGGAACGGCTGCAAATCATTGTGGCGGAACGGCGCCGTGGTGATTCTGAGCCTGCCTATTTGCCCGAAATGAAACGCGATATTCTGGCTGTCATCTGTAAATACGTACAAATTGACCCAGAGATGCTTTCTGTACAGTTTGAGCAAAAGAATGACGATATCTCGGTATTGGAGCTTAATGTAACATTACCGGAGATGGAAGAATCACCAAAAAATCCATAGACATCAAGTGGTGTTAATTAATTTAAGCCGGTGATTTACCAAAATCGGGATGCAGTACATCCCGATTTCATGTGAATTAGATGAAAAAATCATTCAACCGGATAATCTGCCAATATTTCAGCAATCACCTCAGACAGTAGCTGGCCTCGCCATCCCCGCAACAATTCTGGTGGATTCGGCGATAATTTCAGCTTCCAGTGAGCACCAAGCAATTGATTAATCTGGCGACGTGAAGCCAATAATTCGGCGCTGAATGGATGGGATTCACTGACCTGATTCACCAAGGCTTTTATGTCCTTAAATGCCTTCCGGTATCCCGGATAATCCACCAAGTTTTTCACCGCATCCGGGCACGCGTCATCCGGCAGATCCCGACATTCATTAGCCATTGCCAGTAACCGACGCCCATGACAGCGGATTTCCTGCCCGCTTAAGCCTAATGCGCTCAATTCCCCCAGTGAAGTTGGCATATAACGAGCCACCTGCCACAGATTTTCTTCGCGAATAACAAAGTTAACCGCCAAATCGCGCTCACGAGCCTGTTGCAAACGCCATGCCGCTATTTTTTTTAAACAGGCTAACTGCCTTGGACGCAACTGACATGCGTTGCCTATCTCTTTATAAGCAGATTCCGGCGCTAATATTTCCGTGCGGCGCTGAACAATCAGCTCACTTTCATCTTTTGCGGCATCCATATAGCCGGCTTGCTGTGTAGCGGTCAGCAAAACATCCGCCAGCGGCAATAAATAATAAACATCGGCCGCGGCATATTCACACTGTTGACTGCGCAACGGACGTGCCAGCCAATCCGTGCGGGATTCACTTTTATCTAATTCCACATGCAGGTATTGTGCAACCAGCGTTGCAAAGCCGCATGATAACGGATGCCCGATAAATGCAGCCAATACCTGAGTATCGATAAGAGGAGCAGGCATACACTGAAAACTATTCCAAAAAACCTCCAGATCCTCACTCCCGGCATGAATGAACTTTAATACATCCGGGTTAACCAATAACTCCCGAAAAGGTTGCCATTGAGAAATTTCGAGAGGATCGATCAGGGCAAGCTGCTCGCCATCAAACAGTTGTATCAGACCTAATTGGGGATAATACGTTTTTGTGCGTACAAATTCTGTGTCCAGTGCAATTCTTGCATGCTGTTTTGCCCGTTCACAGATGGACTGTAATTGAGCATCGGTGGTAATAAACTGATAATTACAATCATTAAGATTAATATCCTTTAAATACATTATTTTATATAACCATAGACGCTAATTAAATTAAAAGTATACCAATCCAACTTCAAGTTGCACCTTGAAAGGCGACTGGTATATACACAGCTATGTACAAGTTCGAAAGAACGATGGGTATCGACGGGTATATGGGTATCGACGGGTATATAGTATTAAACATGCCCTCCACTTACCACAACTTTGAAAATTCACATCATGTGATGATTGAATTTCAACCCGAAACATTAACGCTATATTCGATTCGTTGATTTTTTCTTCTCCCCAGATGGAAATGAGTTTTTATCAATATTTTTTCAATCAATAAATATGAAGAATTTTTTATCCAATTTTTATTTCGTTTAATTTTAGTCATGTATTTTAATTTTTAAACACCGTTGATGATTATATCCCTGATGTAATTGAATTTATTACGTAAATATAGACCTTTCATTTCTTCTTAATTCAGTACCTGAACACAGAATTATATTTTTTCTTTTAATACATGTACTTCCTCGCTAGCGCATAGCTTCCTCGTGTAACTAAGGGTTATCTCTTTATTTTAACTGACTAATTAATTCATGAGATTTTGGAATCTATAAAATGAATACATGCCATAACAAAAAGTTACCATTAAATAATGACTTGAATTTTGATTGTGAAGTTTCTCTCAGTTCTACTCAACAAGTTATTTGGTTTGATCAAATGACCCATCCTGATGCTCTCGATTACAACCTCAGTGTCATCGTTTGCATTGAGGGAAAACTGGATGAAGCATTGTTTACTCAGGCACTTGAAGCTGTTGTTGCCCGCAATGATGCACTGCGTTTACGATTGGTCAATACGCACGGTATTCCCTGCCAAACAGTGGTTGAAACGTTTCCCCTTCCCTTGGCGTTCTACGATTTTTCGCAAGATGCGAATGCCGAAGCCAGCGCCAAACAACAGATTCATGCTAATTTCACACGCCCTTTTCATTTATATGACAATTTATGGCATTCCGGGTTATTCCGAATCAGTGAGAATCGTCAATACTGGCAATTTTGCTGCCATCATTTGATCTTAGATGGCACAGGATTAAAGCTGATTATTATCGCACTTTTTGAGAGCTATCAGCGTTTGATCAACGGGGAAACATTGCCGGATATGGCACCTTCCTATCTGGATTTTATTGCTGAAGATCGGGCTTATCTTGACTCTAAACTGTACACACGGGATCTAGAATTCTGGCAAGCGCGTTATGAAACACTGCCTCCCGCCCTGATCTCCCCACGAAATTCAGTGAGCTCCACAACTCACCAACTCCCCGATTCTGTTCTTTGGCATCTGGGAAAAACGCTTTCTCAAAAGATCGAAAATACCGCGACTGCTCACGGGCTATCTGCCCTCCATTTTGTGTATGCCATTCTGGCGTGCTATTTCGCACGTACTCATTTCTCAGATACCGCAGATACAGCAGATACAGCAGAAATCGTCATTGGCATTCCCGTACACAACAGAAAAAATGCGAAACAAAAATGTACTATAGGCATGTTTTCGTCAGTCATTCCTATCAGGGTGAGCATTCATGCCGGGGATTCTTTTCTCGACATCATGCAGAAAGCGGCGGCGGAGTTACGTCACTGCTATAAACATCAGCGATTTCCAATCACAGAGATTAACCGACACACGCAGGTTAAACAGAAAACAGGGCGTTCCCAGCTTTTCGATATCACACTGTCATTTGAATCGTTTGATGCCAATTTCAATATCAAGGATATCACCACCACGGTAAAAAAAGTCTATCGTGGCGCCATATTCCCCCTGACGATAACCCTCCATCAATATTCAATTAAATCCCCTCAGGGTGAAACGGAAAATCAACCTTTCGGCCTTGAATTCAACTATGACACCGATTACCTGAATCATGACGAAGTTGTTGCTCTCCAATCCCGGCTGGCTCGGTTAACTGACGCTGTCGTCGCCTGTCTGGATATTCCTGTTGAACAGGCTCCTCTCTTGTCAGAAGCGGAACGACAGAAATTATTAGTTGATTTTAATGCTACCCAAGCCGATTTCCCGCAGGACGCCCTGATCCACACTCTGTTTGAGCAACAGGCAGCGCAGGCGCCGGATGCTGTTGCGGTCGTATTTGAAGATCAACGCCTCAGTTATGGCGATCTTAACCGTCGTGCCAACCGGCTGGCACATTATCTGATTGATTTGGGCGTCAAACCCGATGATCGGGTCGCTATCTGCTCTGAACGTTCTCTGGACATGGTGATTGGCTTACTCGCTATTCTTAAGGCCGGTGGCGCTTATCTGCCCCTTGATCCGGTTTATCCCGCTGAACGGCTGGACTATATGCTGGCAGATGCAGCGCCAACAGTTCTGCTGACTCAGGCCGCACAGGCCG
>JAIRVT010000039.1 GCA_031253755.1 Enterobacteriaceae bacterium | reverse complement strand
ACATTTCTGGGATGGCCTGAAGAGGTGTATGAGGCTTGGGTGAAAGAGAAGAAGTAGCGATAACTTGACCCATTACTTGACCCGTTGTTATGACGGGTTTTTAATTTTTTATCATAACTCATTGATTTTATGGTACGCCCTACAGGATTCGAACCTGTGACCTACGGCTTAGAAGGCCGTTGCTCTATCCAGCTGAGCTAAGGGCGCATTGTGATGCGAAATCAGAAACATCGTTAATGCGTCGATGTCGGGGGTGGATTATACGGGCATAATGGCCTGAGTCAATGGCCTTTTAGCTCATATGCTCATTTTATGATTATCATTAAAACTGACAGGCGGTCCATGTTCTGACAAAATAGCGCTATTCCTATACTCGATGATGGAATCTTAAATACATGTCAGCAAAAATTATTGATGGGAAAACGATTGCGCAGACAATCAGAAATGAAGTTGCAGAAAAAGTCAGCCTGCGGGTTGCCGCCGGAAAACGTGCTCCTGGGCTTGCCGTCGTTTTAGTCGGCGAGAATCCCGCTTCTCAAATATATGTGGCTAGCAAACGCCGCGCTTGTGAGGAGGTTGGCTTTACTTCCCGCTCTTATGATTTACCTGATACCACCAGCGAAGCCGAATTACTTGACCTGATAGATAGCCTGAATCATGATCCTGAAATCGACGGCATTTTAGTTCAACTTCCCCTCCCCGCCGGCATTGATAATGTCAAAGTACTGGAACGTATTCAGCCCGATAAAGATGTGGATGGGTTTCATCCCTACAATATCGGTCGCCTGTGCCAACGTGCTCCGAAGCTGCGCCCTTGTACGCCACGAGGCATTGTGACGTTACTTGAGCGCTGTAATATCAATACTTATGGGCTGAATGCGGTGATTATTGGTGCGTCCAATATTGTCGGCCGTCCGATGAGCCTGGAGTTGCTGCTGGCGGGTTGTACGACTACGGTAACGCATCGTTTTACCAAAAATTTGCGCCAGCATGTCGAACAGGCAGATTTATTAGTCGTCGCGGTGGGTAAGCCTAATTTTATTCCCGGCGAATGGATTAAACCCGGTGCAATTGTGGTTGATGTAGGTATTAATCGGCTGGAAAGTGGTAAAGTCATCGGCGATGTGGATTTTGATAAGGCTTCTGAACGTGCCAGTTGGATTTCTCCTGTGCCCGGCGGAGTCGGCCCGATGACGGTTGCCACATTAATTCAAAATACCTTGCAGGCATGCGAGGAATATCATGATGTAGATAAGGTTGAAGGATAGTAATGGAAATTTTTTGTTTAGATGGGCACCCTCATGTAGAACTGTGTGATCTACTGAAACTTCAGGGATGGTGTGAAAGTGGTGCTGCGGCAAAAGCGGTGATTGCTGAAGGCTTGGTCGAGGTTGATGCTCAGGCAGAAACCCGTAAACGCTGTAAAATTGTTGCCGGGAAAGTAGTTAGCTTTAATGGTGGCTCTGTTCGCGTTGAAGCGTAATTAATATTCGCTCTTTTAGGGAAAAAACAGTACATAGTTAATTCTATTTTTTATGTGCTGTTTTTTCATAAATATAATTTTATTACTGAATTACCAAAATCAACATAAAGGAAAAATTAAATATCAAAAACACTCAATAAATATAAGATAAATATCATGGGAAAATATCGCCATCATATAGAACTTCAATATAACGTCTTAGAAAAATATTAAGAAATCCAATAAAAAATCCTCAAAATATCACTTCATGAAATTCTGCGAGAATAAACCAAAGAGAAATACAGCCGATTTATCTGGTTCTATCCGAAAAATATGTGATATCGGTTATATATTAATAAATATGTAAGCTCATCATGTTTTTGTTTACTCATGAATTGCTATACTCAGAGACTCATTTACGACTGAAAAGGAGTTGATTATGTTGAATAATAAAACTGCAAGAAAGTTGTTGGGTATGTCTTATAAGTTAAGTAATTCTAAACGCAGAGTCACTATTTCGCTTCTGAAGCGCGATTCCGGTGATAATAAACACCAAATACCAGAGCATCTGAGCCATTCTTCATTTATTTCTGTAAAACGTGATGCTGCTTCAGGAAAAACAACTTATCACTCAGGTAATGCTTTTTACCCTAACTATTTAAATAGAAATCAATAAAATAGTTTATTCAGAAATACGGTTATCGATACTGTTAACGCTGAAAACAAACCGCCTGCATTGAGGCGGTTTTTGGATTGTCCTGAGGATATTTGTGTTATCGTCGCGAAAAACACACTATTTACGACGCCATGTTGTCCCTTGTGGGCCATCTTCCAGCTCAATATTCATCGCATTGAGTTGGTCACGAGCGGCATCGGCTAAAGCCCATTCTTTGTTTTTACGGGCATCATTGCGCTGTTGAATCAGTGCTTCAATTTGGGCAACGTCGTCATCGGCATGAGCACCACCTTGCAGGAAGTGTTCAGGATCTTGCTCCAGAAGCCCCAAAATCCCTGCCAGTTTACGCAGTTCAGCTGCCAGACCGTTTGCCGCTGCCATATCACCGGTTTTCAGGCGGTTAATCTCACGCGCCATATCAAACAGCACTGAATAGGCTTCCGGTGTGTTAAAGTCATCGTTCATCGCTTCAATAAAACGGGCTTCAAAAGCGTCACCACCAACCGGCTCAGCCGTTTTATCCATGCCACGCAATGAAGTGTACAGGCGCTCAAGTGCCGTGCGAGCCTGTTTCAGATTCTCTTCCGTGTAATTCAACTGGCTGCGATAGTGGCCGGACATCAGGAAATAACGCACGGTTTCAGCATCGTAATATTCCAGCACGTCACGGATAGTAAAGAAGTTATTCAGCGATTTGGACATCTTCTCTTTATCCACCATCACCATGCCGGAGTGCATCCAATAATTCACATAAGGGCCATCGTGAGCGCACGTGGATTGGGCAATTTCATTTTCATGGTGCGGGAACATTAAGTCAGAGCCGCCGCCGTGAATGTCAAAATGATGCCCCAACTGCTTGGCGTTCATGGCAGAACATTCAATGTGCCAGCCCGGACGCCCCGCGCCCCACGGCGATTCCCAGCTCGGTTCACCCGGCTTGGACATTTTCCACAAAACAAAATCCATTGGGTTACGCTTCACATCCGCAATTTCAACGCGAGCACCCGCCTGCAACTGTTCCAGATCCTGACGGGAAAGCAGACCATAATCAGGATCTGTTTCGATGGAAAACATCACGTCACCATTATCGGCAACATAAGCATGATCACGTTTGATCAACTGTTCAGTAATTTCAATAATTTCATGGATATGCTGCGTTGCACGCGGCTCTGAATCAGGACGCAAAATATTCAGGGCATCAAAATCGCTGTGCATCTCGCGGAGCATACGCGTGGTCAGCGCATCACAGCTTTCGTTATTTTCAATGGCACGTTTGATGATTTTATCGTCGATATCCGTGACATTACGGACATAAGTTAAATCATATCCCTGATAACGCAGATAACGGGCAATAGCGTCGAAGGCCACAAACGTTCTGCCGTGGCCGATGTGACACAAGTCATAAATAGTGATGCCACACACGTACATGCCCACTTTCCCTGCATGGATCGGCTTAAATTCTTCTTTTTGGCGGCTAAGAGTATTGAAAATTTTTAGCATCAGTGGGTTTTCCGTAAAAGTTGATGGACATGTACATGTGCGTATTTAAGATAATAAGGCATAAAAACGGGCAAATTGGCAAATTATCGGTTTCTTTATCAGCCAGATAAATAAACGATAATGCGAAAAGCCAGACTGGATATTTCACCCTGATATGATGCGCTTTGCAAGCCTTGCGATCAGCTTTATGTCCATAAGTTCGCTGAGTACTGACTCATGATCACAGATATGATATAAAAGCCGTTGTTCCGAATACTCTAAATATTAGAGTCAGCCAAAGCTGCTATCAGCAAAAA
Source organism: Enterobacteriaceae bacterium (assembly GCA_031253755.1). GTDB lineage: Bacteria > Pseudomonadota > Gammaproteobacteria > Enterobacterales > Enterobacteriaceae > Xenorhabdus. Next base: position 13,930 of record JAIRVT010000039.1, on the reverse strand, counting down.
CTGTTATCAGTAAAAACTGTTATCAGTAAAAACAATCACTAGGACTTCTATTATGGTAACTTTTCATACCAATTTCGGCGATATCGTAATCAATACCTATGCTGAAAAAGCGCCTGTCACTGTTGAAAATTTCCTGAATTACTGTCGTGAAGGCTTCTACGACAATACTATTTTTCACCGCGTCATCAATGGCTTCATGATCCAGGGTGGTGGTTTTGAACCTGGCATGACCCAAAAAGATACAAAATCCTCGATTAAAAACGAAGCCAATAATGGCCTGAAAAACAGCCGTGGCACGCTCGCAATGGCACGCACCAATGATCCTCACTCTGCAACTGCGCAGTTCTTCATCAACGTAGTTGATAATGACTTCCTGAACTTCCGTTCAGAGCGCGCTGATGGCTGGGGTTACTGCGTGTTTGCTGAGGTTGTGGAAGGCATGGATGTGGTTGATAAAATCAAAGGGGTTTCCACTGGCCGCAGCGGTATGCATCAGGATGTACCAAACGAAGACGTCATCATTGAACGTGTGACTGTCAGCGAATAATTTTTAGATTAATCGCGACATGAGTACTCTGTTTATTGCGGATTTGCATCTCAGTGAACATGAACCGGCAATTACTGCCGGTTTTCTTCGTTTTTTACGTGAAGATGCGATCCATGCTGAAAGCCTGTATATCCTCGGTGATTTTTTTGATTACTGGATTGGTGATGATGACCCCAATCCTCTGCACACGGAAATTGCCCACGTCCTTAACGCGCTGAAACAAAAAGGGGTTTCCTGCTATTTTATTCATGGTAACCGTGATTTTTTGCTGGGTTCCCGGTTTGCCGAAAAAAGCGGGCTGATACTGCTGCCACAAGAAAAAGTGCTGGAATTATATGGCAAGCGTATTCTGATCCTGCACGGCGATACGCTCTGCACCGATGACACCGGTTATCAGCAATATCGTAAGCGAGTACACACACCGTGGATCCAGCGGCTGTTTTCGCTGCTTCCCCTGTTTATCCGGCTGAAAATTGCCGCCAGAATGCGCGCCGGAAGCCAGTACGCTAATAGCCGGAAATCCGAATCTATTATGGATGTCAATCAACAAGCCGTTATTGAGCACTTTAATCAATATCAGGCAGATTGGATGATCCACGGGCATACGCATCGTCCGGCTGTCCATGATATCCATATTGACGATAAAACCGTGCATCGCGGTGTTTTGGGCGCCTGGCATCAGCAGGGTTCGATGTTCAAAGTCACAGAAACATCCATCGAACTGATTGCCTTTCCCTTTTGCTGATTTCTTGCGGAACGGGCTGTTTTTTGCGGCTGTTTTTACAGAAAGCATCGAGAAAATACGCAACGCAAACGTTTTCCTTATGCAATTCGCATGTTATGATCTGCCGCCTCACACGATTATTTTCTGATGAATATCCAATACAGGAGCATCTGATTTATGACGGCAAGCCCTGACCCCACACAAGCTACATCTGTACCAACGGATAGCGCATCAACAATAACGTTTACGCCAGAAATACCCCATCATGCCAAAATCGCGATTGTTATGGGTTCAAAAAGTGATTGGGCCACCATGCAGCATGCTGCTGATATTTTGACTGCCCTTGCCCTTCCTTTCCATGTCGAAATTGTTTCAGCCCACCGAACTCCTGATAAGCTGTTTTATTTTGCGCAGCAGGCGAAAACCAACGGTTTTGAGGTGATTATCGCTGGCGCGGGTGGCGCGGCACATCTGCCGGGCATGTTGGCCGCTAAAACGTTGGTGCCTGTCTTTGGTGTTCCGGTGCAGAGTGCGGCGCTGAATGGTGTTGATAGCCTCTATTCGATTGTGCAAATGCCAAAAGGTATTCCTGTGGGTACGCTGGCTATCGGCAAAGCGGGGGCGGCAAACGCAGCGCTGCTGGCGGCTCAGGTACTGGCGCTGCATGATGATGCGCTATTCCAGCGTCTGTCAGACTGGCGTCAGGCACAAACTCAGGATGTTCTGGCAAACCCTGACCCACGGGAGGACGCATGAGTCCTGTTTGCGTATTGGGTAATGGTCAGCTCGGCAGAATGTTGCGTCAGGCCGGTGAACCATTGGGTATTGCCGTCTATCCGATTGGTCTGGACGCTGAACCCGAATCCGTTCCCTATCAAAGCAGTATTATCACCGCAGAAATTGAGCGCTGGCCTGAAACCGCGTTAACCCGCGAGCTTGCCCATCACAAGGCGTTTATCAACCGGGAGATTTTCCCGCAACTGGCTGATCGCCTGCCACAAAAACAGCTTATGGATACGCTGGGGCTAGCCACCGCATCGTGGAAGTTGCTCTCTGCTCCCAGCCAATGGTCACAGCTGTTCGGCGAGTTAGGGGATTTCATTATCGTCAAGCGCCGGACGGGCGGTTACGATGGCCGTGGCCAGTGGCGTATCCGGCCGGGTGATGAAATCGAACTGCCAGCCGAGCTTTATGGTGACGGTATAAATGGTGCATGTATAGCGGAACAGGGTATTCCATTTTCTGGGGAAGTTTCGCTGGTGGGCGCCCGTAATGCGCAGGGAAAATCGGTGTTTTATCCGCTGACGCATAATCTTCATCAGGAAGGTATTTTACGTACCAGTGTTGCGTTTCCAACTATTGATCACCCTTTGCGCGATCTTCATCTACGCGATCATCATCTACAACAACAAGCCGAAAAAATGCTATCACGCATTATGGATCACCTGAATTATATCGGCGTGATGGCGATGGAGTGCTTTATTGTTGGTGATGACTTACTGATTAATGAGCTGGCACCACGGGTACATAACAGTGGCCACTGGACACAAAATGGCGCTTCCATCAGCCAGTTTGAGCTTCATCTGCGGGCAATTCTGGATCTGCCGATGCCTCAGCCAGAAATACTGGCACCTTCCGTGATGGTCAATCTGATCGGTACAGAAATCAATCCTGAATGGCTTAGTTTGCCGTTAGTTCATTTGCATTGGTATGACAAAGAAGTGCGCCCGATGCGTAAAGTCGGACACCTAAATTTGGTTCATCCTGATCGGCATCAATTGAAAACAGCGCTACAAACATTAATACCGCTATTGCCCGAAGAATATCGAAGCGGTCTAAAATGGGCGCAAGGTAAATTAAGTTAAAGGAAACAGCAAGAAGTGGTGACTGTTTAAAATCACCACTTCTTATACCAGTTTCAATAAATTATTTTCTTAACATCGTTCTGGATAATGTATCCACAATCGTTCTTGTTGTTTGGTCAATTTCATAATTGAGAAAATCTCCGACTTTAATATTACTGAGATTAGTCAATTTCAAGGTTTCAGGGATCAGATTTAATATAATGGTCTTATTCTCTTCATCGATACCGTTAATAGTTAAACTACAACCATGAAGCCCAATAAAGCCTTTCAGGAAAAAATATTTAATATTTTCATAAGGAATCTTAATAACTAACCGATAAGTTTCACCTATTTCTCTAAATTCAACGACCTCAGTAATTCCTTCTACATGCCCATAAAGATTATGCCCGCCATTTTCTTTATACATATGGTGTGAGCGTTCAATGTTAACTTGATCACCAATAGAAAGAAATTTTAAGGTAGTAAGATTAGCCGTAAAGTCAGAGATATCAAAAGTGATATTGTTTTCACTAAATTGAGTTACTGTCAGACAAGTGCCATCAATAGATACACTGGCACCAATAGTAATACCGTCAAAAAAATGATTATGATTGCTGAGTACCAATGTACTAAATCCGTTGTTTTTACTCAGTGATAAAACCTGTTCTTTTCCTTGTACGATACCAGTATACATATTTACCCTCTCTTTTGGAGCAGAAATAACCCTGTTGAATAAGAAACGTTATGTTCGTTAGAAAGATATTTATCATAGAGTATCTGATAAAAATCGTTAACTGCATTTTTCTGATCCGACTTGGAAAACTGTTGATATATAACAGAACCACTCCCCAAATGCCAATCTCTAAAATCATCATAATTAGAAAAGTCAATTGACTCTTCAATACGATAGCTTTTTATTATATTAAAGTCTTTAGTGAAACTCTTAAATCTTTCATTATTGAATCGATAATCGTCAAAAACTACAGGTTCGGAAACAGGAGGGTATTTATTCCTTACCATGTCTAATACCTTTCCTTGAATATCTTTTTCACCACAAAAGAAACTAAAATCAAATGCACATGACAAAAATAAATAACCATTTGGTTTCAAATAATTAAATATCTTATCCAATACTTTTCGTTCATTTGGAATAAACCAATGTAAACAAGCTGCGCAAATAATCGCATCATATAATTTCATTCCATTATTTTCATGGTTTAGGAAATCATCAACTATAAAATTTATTTTTTCATCATAGTGGTTTCTACGTGCGAATTCTACCATATCAGACGAAATATCAATTCCAAGATAATTATTTATCTCATTATTATTTATGAATTTTAATGCATTACCTGTACCACATCCAATATCTAAAATATCGCCATTAATTTCAGAAAAACCTAATAATAATTCCAAACACTTTAACTGTAATTTTTTAGATGTACGCTGATACCCTTCTGGTTTAAACCAAACATTTTCCATTTTTTAGTCCTTAAATATATTATTGAAGCAAGCCATAATGACCATGACCAAGTGCTAACCCTAATTTTTTCCTAACATCAATAGGATTAGATGGTACTATTTCAAACTCATGAGCTAATCGAATAACCCTTTTTATAAGTTCTTTATTTGATGCTAAAATTGTTCTTTTCTTGTCATACCATATATTATCTTCCAGACCAATTCTGACACCATATCCTGAAATTAATGCTAACGATGTAGCCTGTAATTGATAATGACCTAGCCCAGCAAATGAACACATAACATTATTGGGAATATTTGATAAAATTGCAGATATATTAGAGAAATTACTTTGGGCGCCAGAAATATTTCCTAGAAGGATATTGGCATAGATATTATTTGGTAGTAATCCTTTTTTTGTTAAAAACCCAATATAATTTGCCATACCCGTATCAAAAATTTCAATTTCTGGTGAAATTAACTTTTGTTTCATCTTGGCAGCCAAAAATTGAATGGTTTCTGGGGCATTAACACTTGCTTGATTAATAAAGTTTAAAGAAGATAATGTTAAGCTCCCCATATCAGGTTTCAGGTCACCTTCCAACTCTAAAGGTAATGCTCTTTGATTAGGATCAGAGATATTCCTCCCACTTAACGAAACACAAATAATTATCTCTTTGTTATACTTCCTAATTCCAGATATTATTTCCCCATAAACTTCCTCAGATATTATTGGTTTTCCTGTTATTTTATCTCTAGCATGAATATGAGCCATTGATGCACCATATTCTGCTGCCTGCAATACATCCTCAACTATTTCACTGACATAAATAGGAATGTTTTTATTCATTTCTTTTGTAGGTATCATTCCTGTTGGAGCAAAATTCAATATAAACTCTTCCATAAATTTCCTCACTTAATATTTATTGTATGAGATTTTCTTTTAGCTTTACTTTCTAAATATTTTTTATTTTCTTTAGTAAGATACACTCCCGTTGGAATAACTTTATTTATTTTTATACCATTAGATAACAAGCAATCAACTTTTTCAGGATTATTTGTAATTAAATCAACCGAATGAATATTCAACGCATTTAGTATTAACACCGCATCATCGAAATTTCTCAAATCATCTTTATATCCCAAGATTTCATTTGCAGTAAAAGTATCAATGCCTTTACTTTGTAAGTCATAAGCATCTATCTTTGGATATAAACCAATACCTCTTCCTTCCTGTCTTAAATATATAATCAATCCATTACCTTTATTATCAATTTTTTTTATGGCTTCGTGTAATTGAAAGCCACAATCACATCGATGCGAACCGAAAACATCGCCTGTTAAACACTCAGAATGGATTCTAATTAAAACAGGTGATTCAATTTTTAACTCACCAATACTAATTGCAAAATGTTCATCATCTAATCCAGAAAAAGTTATAAACCTAGTTTCTTTAGATGTATTTTCAATTGGTATAATGACATTTTTTCTTACTTTAACAGTTTTCATTAATTACTCCATAAATATTTTAAAAGAAAATTTTCGATTTCTTCTTTTAGTAGCCCAACACATGTATCGATATTTTTCGCACGCAGCTTATCAACACCATTCCCATTATTTTTAGAATGACTATCTATCATGCCAACAAAAACCTTTTTGAAGTTATATTTAATTATACTATCTACACACGGAGGTGTTTTTCCATAAAAGCAACATGGCTCCAAAGTAATATAAATATTGCATTCATTTAATAAAGTTATTTCTTTTGCATTTTCAATAGCCATAATTTCAGCATGTTTACCACCATATTCTTGAGTAAAACCTTTGCCTATAATAATATTATTATGTGTTATTACTGCTCCCACTGGGGGATTTGGAAGACACGTTGGTAACGCTTTCATAGACTCATATAATGCTGCTTTCATAAAAATCCTATCTATATTTGTCACCTAATCAATCTCACTTTTAATAAAAAAAGAATTAATAAGAGGGATAAGAAGTAAAGCGCAAGTTACTAATATAAAAGCATCCAAATACATAAAATTAATTGACTTAAAATCTATAAACACGGATAGCAGCGCAGGTATAGATTGACCAAACATAGCATTTAGCTGCATCACTGAATTATTTAATACATTGGCTTTATATAATTTTTCTTTCTTTAATCTATAAAAAGAAAATGATGAATAACCTAAAAACTGAAATGACCTAGCCACACCATGTATAAAACATAAAAAATATACAATATTATAGTTATTATATATATCTTTATTTATAAAACATAAAACAGAAAAAAAACAAAAAGATGATGAAATAAAAAAATACAATTTGATATTTTTATTTTTTGTTAGTATCTTCGCGGCTATTGGTTTTGCTAAAATGTTTCCAATGAAAATAAAAACAATACAAATACCACTCGTTAATTGAGTATAATTAAAAACAGATATTAATGATAAAACCAAAAATACAGGAAAGCAATAAATAGCTATTCTAAAAAAACTACCATAGATAATATTTATTCTAAAGAAATAATTTGACAGCAAGTATGAATCAAATATCTTATTTTCATAAGATCGCATAAGAAAAATTGATAGCAATAAAATAAAAATGGAAAATAAAGATAAAATTATATAACCGATAGTAACAAGAGCAAAAAAATAAAAGATCGAAAAAACCAGAAGAAACCAACCAATATATGATAGAGAATCAATCTTATCACTACGTCTTAAAATTATTTCATCATTTGACAACCATTTTAAAGATAATATTAATACAAAAAATGAAAGAAATAAGACAAAATAAAATATATATCTCCAATTATAAAATTGAGTTATATACCCGCCAATTACAGGAGCTATAACAGGAGCAAAAAGAGCAGGCCATATTAAATAAGTCATTACAATTGGAATATTCTCTTTTCTTGTTTTATTTAGCACTAACGTTCTGCCTATTGGTACCATAAAAGAACATCCAAACCCTTGTAAAACTCTATTTGTTGATAATAAATAAATATTACTACTTATGCTACATAGAAAAGAAGCTATAATGAAAATTATTATGCCTATGATAAATTTTTTCCTTGCACTTGTTTTAATAAAGAAATTCATACTTAAAGGCGTAAATATAGCCAATGAAAAAATAAAAGATGCCAGAGAAATAGTTGTTATCTCTACAGGGATTTCAAAGTCATTAGATATATCAATTAAAACGGGAGTAAAAATTGTCGCATCAAGAACTTCTAAGAAAAATGCGGAAGATACAATGAATATATCCATTTTATTATTAATAAGTTTATTCATTTTAGTAACCTAATGCTACGCCTTGCCCTCTTGGATCAGACACAGAAAAAAGTAAGCCACTTTTTTTATTAATACCAGACAATTGAACAACACCCAATTTATTACTGAGGCCGTCTGTACTTATAAATAACCCTCCAAATTTTTTATTCTCTGTTATATAAGTTATTCTTCTGGTTTTTGAGTGATAACCCAGATTAGCAAATCTGGGCTCAATTATTGCTTGATGCGGCTCAAATTTCTCAGAAATTATTTTATTTATTACAAATGATAATGTCTGGGATTGTACTGGTCCTCCAGCCGCCCCTATTACAAAATTCATATCATTTGACTCTACAATAATGCAATTATTAGTATGTTTAACAGGAGTGCGACTTTTAAAATCTTCCTTTTTTCTTGCTTCATTAAATGCATAACATCTGTTAGACATCAAAATACCTGTATTCTCTATTTCAAAAAGTGCACCTAATGGAGTAAAAATAGAATTTGTTATCCCGATCAAATCACCATATTTATTTACTCCAGCAAGAAAAATTGTATGACTTTGCTTATGTCTGATATCTTTTTCAGCTAAAAAATCATTTTCAGCCATATCAAATAATAATTCAGCAGATTCTGTGATCTTATCTACATAATTTTCAGTTGTAGATTTTATAAACTCTGCCGCATCTTCTATATAGGGAGCTAGCTTACAAATTTTTTCATAATCTATTTTTTTATTTTTTCTGGCAAAGATTTCATAAATTTTAAGAAAAATAAATAGCTCTTTCCAGGGGCTATTTGCACCATGACAAAATACATCACTATCCATGAATTTTATTTTCTTTATTTCACTATAATTAGGCTGGAAGTTTATAAAATCAGATTCGTCATATAAATTTTTATCATACTTCACTAATTGACTATAAACTGCATCACCTAATTCTCCTATGTAACAATCGATAAATCCCGCCTGAGAAATTCTTTGCATTGTATTAATAAATGATTGATTTATATTTTCTTTACCAGAAAACAACCGTTCCCATTCAGTCATTTTTGTGGCTTGTGAAAATTCCAACTTAGCTTTATCAAAAATGTTTTGGAAATCAGATAATTTAATAAATCCTTTATGAAAATCATCTTTGATTAATGATCCTATAATTTTCACTAAATCAATATTTCCCTCTCTCGCTAGAGTATCAAAGGCATAGGGAGCCCCATAGACCATAGTGCTATATATCCCCCTCCGTGGAACTAAGTTCAACCCTTTATTTTCATAAGACTCTCTATTTTGATACTTTCCAGTTTTTCCTGTTCCATTGATGGTGGTGTTGGCCGCCACGTTGATGATGAAACCGCCCAGCCAAAAAATGAACTTCCATTCAGTTGAGGCTGAATAGGGCTATTTCCATGAATATACCTGATAAATTTCAGCCTGAATTTGAAATACGGTGGATGTAAACACACAAATAAGGAAATAAATAATGATGATTTCAAAGAAACAATTCGGTGTATTCCTGCCCATCGCTAAAGGTGGGTGGATTATCTCCAAAAATACACCACCGCTGGATGGATCTTATCAACAAAATCGTGAAGCGGCGATTCTTGCTGATCAAATCGGCCTTGATTTCATTATGTCGATGGGTAAGTGGCGTGGCTTTGGTGGTGAAACTGATCATTGGGGGAGTTCGCTTGAATCCGTCACGATGATGGCAGGAATTGCCGAGGTGACACATCGGACCAAATTGATCGCAACGGTTCATGCCGGGCTGCATAATCCGGCGGTGACAGCCAAGATGATCACAACGCTGGATCATATCAGTCAGGGACGTGCCGGACTGAATATTGTCTCCGGTTCATTCCGTGATGAGTTTGAGCAAATGGGCGAATGGGACAGCACGTTGGATCACGATCAGCGCTATGCGATGACAGAAGAATGGGCACAGCTCATCAAACGGCTCTGGAGTGAAAAGCAGGTGGATCATCAGGGAACCTATTTCAGCCTGAAACAATGTGTGTCAGAGCCTAAACCCCTTTCACGTCCGCGCCCTTATTTAGTGTGTGCCGGGCAATCTGAACAGGGTCTGCGTTTTAGTGTGCGCCATACTGATGTCTGTTTTATCGGCGGTAAGGATGAAGCCGAAACCCGTAAGATCAGCCTGAATGCCAAACGTATCGCTGCTGAATACAATACCACCACCAAAACTTTTTGTATGTGTACCGTTATTTGTGCTGAAACCGACAGCTACGCTGAAACGCTGGCGCAATTTTATCGTCAGGGGCTGGATGTGGCAGCGGTCAGAAATATGATGCACAGTTTTGGTGTCGATATGGATGGAAAAAGCAACGCAATGGTTGAAAGATCTCAGAACGCGTTTATGACTCATACTGCCATCGGAACACCCGATAGCTGCTACCGGCAACTGTCGGATTTGCTGCGTACCTGCGAGCTAGATGGCGTGATGTTAATATTTCCCGATTATATTAACGGATTAAAAATATTCGGTGACCATATTCTGCCTCAATTAAGAGCAGAATTTTCTTGAGCAGAACAAGTACGCCCGATGCGTAAAGTTGAGCGGTCTAAAATGGGCGCAAGGTAAATTAAGTTAAAGAAAACAGCAAGAAGTGGTGACTGTTTAAATCACCACTTATCCATCCAATGACAGCAGAAATATTCATTATATTTTTACTGATATTATATTAATATAATAACCATTATTTAATTTTATAATTACACTAATTAAATATCTTATTTTAAATTAAAATTAATAACTTGAAAATAAATAAAATTTAAAATAATTTCTAATTTTCAAAGTGAATTTTTAAAATCGCACTATACTTTATTTATTCCTTGATTTATTTCTGTAGTTATTTATACCCGTCGTCTTTCAAGGTGCGTCTTATATCTCTCCGCACAACGGAGAGATATAAGTATTCACATGGTTTTGTAAACTGCATATTTTGTAAACTCAACTTGAAGTTGAATTGGTATAGTTATTTATTAAATTATTTCAATACTTTTTATAACACCTATTTACGGAGAATGAATTATGTACACAGTAAATCATTACGACGATTTTGCAGCACTCGTTCTATACGCAGCCACTATGTATGATCAATCCCCGGATGATCTTGAGCCACTACCAGACTCACGTATAGAAGATGATGGTTGGAAACTGAAAGCTTATATCTACAGTATTGGCTATGATCTTATTGGTGAAAATAGAAATAAATTCATTACGGTAGATAAAGATACATATTTTGGATATATTGCAGAAAAAATAGATAACTCCGGAGAGTATGTTATTACGCTGCGAGGAACACGAGGATTTGCAGAATATATAGAAGACGCAGATATGGATTATAAACGCCCTTGGCCTGATACACCAAGTCAGAAAGTTTGTGATGGTTTCCATACCATTTATCAATCTCTTAGGCTGATTGTTCCTGACAATACAACGGATATTGATTATTCCCAACTGGCACTGGCCGATGCCATCGCACAATTTATCGGGGAAGATGCTTATTACACAATATCAGGCCATAGCCTTGGTGCTGCAATGGGAACTTATCTGATGAGAGATATTTATGATAAGCCCCCTCATGGTCGATTCTGTTCATTTGCCAGCCCAAGAACAGGGAATAATGAATTTGTGACTTATGTTAATGAACACTTTAGAGATAGTGCCGTTATTAACTTTGTCCAAGATGTGGTGCCTATATATCCTATTTTTGCAGAACAGCTTCCCAGTGTTGTACATATATATCCAAGAGACGATGTAATAATTACTGATACAATGACTGACACCATAACGTGTCACCACACCATACTCACTTATCTTGCTTTATTAAATAAATACAAATTCTTCGATGTCGTTAATGCAAATATTCCGGTAGAGAATCAAACATGGAATAAATGTCTACAAGTAACATGGGATAATGATACCGAATCAAACCAATCTAAAGTAAATACGAAATAAATTAAGTTATTCGAGTTTCATATTTAATTACAAGAAAATTATTGAAAATATATACAGGAAGTGATAATTGTAACGAACAATTTATCACTTCCTGTATTTCTGATTATTTGTATACTCATCAAAAAATATACCGTAACAAATTAAGTATAGATAATAACAGTATCAAAAAAGGATATAAATAATGAAATATATATTTAAAAAATATTCAACCATCTTTATTTTATTTATACCACTGCCTTTATTTGGTATAGATCCGCCAAATTTAAAACTTTGTTATAACATTAAATTTCCTAATACCACAACATATAAAGAACCGAAAGATGGTTCTATTATCGCGAAAAGGCTTAATAAAAGATTTAATAATCTTGTCAGTGAGTGTGAAGGAAAATATAAGCATCCGGCTTATGAATGCAGTGGCATTATATTACGTGCCATTTCACCAGACAAATATGAATTCTGGAAAGGAGGTGAAGCTTACTCTTATTTTCGGTCAGACCTTAACACTTATAAATTTCATCTAGACAGGCCAATAGCTTATGTTATTAATGGCAGCAGCCGATACGTTAACCCTTATGGAAAACAAGCCTATGTCAAATGCGCCTACCCCATTGACGGTTATACTAAAACACGGCCATCTAATAACGAATATAAACGAGGATGCACTAAAAGCACTCTTTTTCCCAATATTCCAGGGGAGTGTGCCAAACGAGGAATAAATACGCTTAAAGAATGGCAAATAGATTTTAATAAAGTTCCTGTATCTGAGGGAGCAAAAAGATATGCTCACCAATGTTCATTTGATGCGAATAGAGTATCCGGCACAGAAGAATTTGCATTAAGTTTAGAAGCAAGAAGGTCTTTGAATCTCACCTATGAATATCGTGAGGCTATACAAAATGAGATCGTTATAAAATCATGGGATGACACTGATTATAAACCTCAGGATATCCCCGTAGAGGCCATTATTTACTCAGATTATCAGGAGGATCATCAACATTCAGCAATACACGCTTTGCCGTATGCTAGAGCGATGCAATGTGCATATGTAAAAGCCACTATTGATAATGCCGGTCCCGGAAAAAGAATAAAATACCCAATACCTATAATCTATTTTGATTTATACAGCTTATTAAATTTCAATGATAAGAATCCGTTTAGATATAGAAGGAAAGATCAAGTAATTGTTGCAAAACCCAAAAGTAAGCTAGTACCAGAAATGTATCTTCTTAAAGTTTATTAGTGTAATTAAAGTAAATGTAATGAAAACGATGAAAACAGACAATATTATATTTAAAGATCAATATGATACCCATCCATAAATTATAAATAAATAGAGAGATAATTGCCATGATATATAAAAAAATATTAAACATCTTCATAGTCCTGTCAGCACTTTCTGTTAGTACTGCCTATGCGTGGACTTGTCCCAATAGTAGTATAGGGTATATAAATGTAGGGTATGTAGGTTCTATTCATTATGATAATTCATCTTATTCACCGACTTTCACGTTAGATGGTTATCCTAATAACTGGATGCAATTATCTCCTGGTTATGGAATAAATACTGATTATGGCAGAGTCTTATTTACTATGTTATTGACAGCCAAGTCTGCTGGATTGCAAATTAAAATAGAATGTAATTATGGTACGGTTAATAAACTTGACTTGCTAGATTCTAATAGTTAACAAATAATAAATAATTTTTCAAAATGATAGGAGTATTCCTTATCCCGCGCGGTGCGCGGGATAAGGAAAGATCACTTTAGATACTCTCTGACGTTTCTGGCTTCCAGTGTGTTGCTCGCCAATTATTTTGGCCGTAAGCCTTATCTGGAGCTCTTTTCGCTCATGAACCTGATTTCTACGCTGGCTTGTCTGGCACCGTTCTTTGCCGGCGCCATTAAAGATTATTCGGGTAGCTTTACTTGGGCTTTCCTCATCATTGCCGTTCCTGTCTTGGTGGTGTTGGCCGCCACACTGATGATGAAACCGCCCAGCCAAAAAATGAACTTCCATTCAGTTGAGGCTGAATAAAATAACCCATTGAAGTCCCTCTCTGGATGCCCAGTTGCCTTGCAAAATGCGTCTTATCCCTC